>DATJEA010000573.1:0-6135 GCA_035497095.1 Acetobacteraceae bacterium
CGCAACTGATCGATTACGGCATCACCAACGAGCGCGCCTGGGAGGTCGGGCTGGCCTGCGGCGGCACCATGAAGGTGTTCGTGGAGAAGCTGGCATGACGCCGGAGATTCTCGCCGCATTGACCGCGGCGCGCGAGGCCAAGCGGCCGGTGGTGGTGGCGACCCGCATGCCGGGCGGCGAGCAGATGATGCTGCCGTCGCCGGACGCATCGCCGGAACTGGCCGCCGCCGCGAAGCGGATGCTGGCGCGCGACGAAAGCGGCACGCTGACGGTGGACGGGGTGGAGTGGTTCCTCAACGCCTATAACCCGCCGATCCGCGTCGTGGTGATCGGCGCGGTGCATATCGCGCAGGCGCTGGTGCCGATGGCGGCCGAACTGGGGCTGGCGGTGGTGGTGGTCGATCCGCGGCGCAGCTTTGCGTCGGACGAGCGCTTCCCCAATGCAACGATGATGACCGACTGGCCGGACGAGGCGATGGACGCGCTGAAGCCGGACAGCCGTACTGCGGTGATCGCGCTGACCCATGACCCGAAGCTCGACGACGTGGCGCTGGACCGGGCGCTGAAATCCGAGGCGTTCTATATCGGCGCGTTGGGCAGCCGGAAGAACCATGCCAACCGGCTGCGGCGGCTGCGCGAGCTGGGGCATTCCGAGGAGGCGCTGGCGCGGATTCGCGGGCCGGTGGGGCTCGATATCGGGGCGATCACGGCGCCGGAGATCGCGCTGTCGATCCTGGCCGAGTTTACCGCGGTGCGGCGCAATGCGCGCAGCGGCCAGACGGTGCCGAAATCGGCGGCGGCGATGGCGCCTGCATGATCTTCGGCAGCTTCGCGCTGGACGAGGCGCTGGGCACGGTGGTCGCCCATTCGCATCGGCTTGCCCCCACTGAGCAAAGTCCGGGGCGGGTGCTGAAGAAGGGCAACGTGCTGGACGCGGCGGCGATCGAGGCGTTGCGGGCGGCCGGGCGGGAGAGCGTGATCGCGGCGCGGCTGGAGCCTGGCGATGTCGGCGAGAACGAGGCGGCGGAGATTCTGGCGCATGCGGTGCATGGCGACGGGCTCTCGGCCGGGCGGGCCGGCACCGGGCGGGTGAATCTGCATGCCGATGTGCCGGGGCTGCTGCTGGTCGACCGGGCGCAGGTGGATCGGATCAACCTGCTGGATGAGTCGCTGACCTTCGGCACGCTGCCGGATGCGACCGTGGTCGCGGCGCGCGACATGGTGGCGACGATCAAGGTGATTCCGTTCGCGGTGCCGGGGGCGGTGCTGCGCGAGGTGGAGACGCTGCTGCGCGATGGCGCGCCGCCGCTGACGCTGCATCCGTTCCGCAAGCTGGTTGTAGGCTTGGCGGTCAGCGAGTTGCCGGGGCTGAAGGAGAGCGTGCTGGAAGGCACCATCGAGGCGACCGCCGCGCGGGTGCAGGCGCTGGGTGGCACGATGCTGCCGGCGATCCGCTGCGCGCATGACGAGGTGGCGATCGCCGCGGCGTTCACCGCATTGCGGGCGGCCGGGGCCGGGTTGGTGATGGTGGCCGGCGCCTCGGCGACGGTGGATCGGCGTGACGTGGGGCCGGCCGGGATCGTGCGGGCCGGCGGGCGGATCGTGCATTTCGGCATGCCGGTCGATCCGGGCAATCTGATCTGCGTCGGCGAGCTGGATGGCGGGCCGGCGATCGTGCTGCCTGGCTGTGCGCGCAGTCCGCGGCTGAATGGCATCGATTTCGTGCTGCGGCGGCTGTTTGCCGGGCTGCCGGTGGGGTCGGGCGAGGTGATGCGGATGGGGGTCGGCGGGCTGCTGAAGGATACTTCGGCGCGGCCGCTGCCCAGGGCGCGGGCGGCGGGCAAGCCGCCGGCGGTGGTAGCGCCGCAGCCGCAGCGGCCGGTGATCGCCGCCGTGGTGCTGGCGGCCGGGACCTCCAGCCGGATGGCGCCGTACAACAAGCTGCTGATCGCCGATCGCGGCGGCAAGACGATGATCGCGCGGGTGGTGGAGAATGTGCTGTCGAGCGCGGCGCGGCCGATCCTGCTGGTGACCGGGCATCGCGCCGAGGAGGTGGCGGCGGCGGTTGGCGGGCGGCCGGTGCGGGTGGTGCATGCCGAGCATTACGCGGACGGGCTGTCGGCCAGCCTGAAGGCCGGGATTGCCGCGCTCGGCGACGAGGTGGCGGCGGCGGTGATCTGCCTCGGCGACATGCCGCTGGTGACCGGGCGGATGCTGGACCGGCTGATCGCCGCTTACGATCCGGATGAGGGGCGCAGCATCGTGGTGCCGGTGCATCAGGGCCGGAGCGGTAATCCGGTGCTGTGGGACCGGCGGTATTTCGCCGAGATTCTGGCGCTGTCGGGCGACAAGGGGGCACGCGGGCTGCTGGCGCGGCATGCCGAGCAGGTGGCCGAGGTGGCGCTGGAGGACGACGCGGTGCTGCGCGATTTCGACACCGTGGACAGCCTGGCGCAGTTGCCGCGGCGGATGCGGCCGGCCGATGTCGCTTCAGGCTGAGGGGCGGCTGGGCTGGCGGCCGATGGCGGCGGGCGATCTGCGCGCGGTGGAGGCGATCGGCGAGGCGGTGCATCTGGCCTATCCGGAAGACCCCGAGGTGTTCGCCGAGCGGCTGGCGCTGTTCCCGATCGGCTGCCACGTGTTGCAGCGGGGCGAGGCGCTGGCCGGTTACGTGATCAGCCATCCGTGGCGGGTTGCGGCGCCGCCGGCGCTGAATGCGCGGCTGGGCGGGCTGCCGCAGCCGGCGGACTGCTACTACATCCACGACCTGGCGCTGCTGCCGGCGGTGCGCGGCGGCGGCATGGCGCGGCGGGTGGTGCGGGCGCTCGGCGTGATGGCGTTTTCGCTGGGGCTGCCGGAGGTGGCGCTGGTGGCGGTCGGCGGGTCGCTGGGGTTCTGGCAGGCGCAGGGGTTCGCGGCGCTGGAGCGCCCGGAGCTGGCCGAGAAGCTGGCGAGCTACGATGCGGGCGCCCGGTATATGCGCCGGCGGTTGCGGCCGTGACGCCGCGCCCGTGGAGTGGAGAGTCCGGCCTCTCCCCCCGTCGGCGGTTGCAGGCGGATGAAGTTTTTTGTGCGCATTTTTGCAAAAAAGCGCCGCTTGCTTACTTCACCACATGGTGTCCCTGAGCCGCTGCGGCGCCACCGCGTCGTAGGCGGCGGCGTCGGAGCCGTCGCGGGCGATGTCGGCGACGATGGTGCCGGTGCTGGGCAGCGCCGAGCGGGGGATCTGTAGCTCGGGGTCCCACAGGCGGGAGCGCATGATCGATTTGCTGCACTGGAAGAACACCGTGGTGACATGCACGATCAGCACGCTGCGCGGCAGCTTGCCGTGGGTGATGAAGCGGTCCAGCAGCGCCGGGTCGACGGAGATTTCGGCGTGGCCGTTGACCCGCAGCGTCTCGCTGATGCCGGGGATCAGGAACAGCAGCGCCACCCGGTCGTCGGCGAGGATGTTGCGCATGGTGTCGATGCGGTTGTTGCCGCGGCGGTCGGGCAGCAGCAGGGTGTGCTGGTCCTGGATTTCGACGAAGCCGGCGACGTCGCCGCGCGGCGTGGCGTCCGCACCCTCGGGCCCGACGCTGGCCAGCATCAGGAACGGCGAGGCGCGGATCATCGACTGGTAGTGCGGGTGGAGGTAGTCTACTTCCTTGGTGACCGCGGCCCCCGAGGGGCGGCCGTAGATGGCCTGCAGGGTGGCTTCATCGCGGACGATGTAGTCGTCCGGCTGGGTGGAGGCTGACATGCAGGCGGCTCCTCTGGTTCCGGTTTCCGTGGTGACCGGTTTTCTCGGCAGCGGCAAGACCACGCTGATCGCGCGGCTGCTGCGTGACCCAGCTTTGGCGCGGACCGCGGTGATCGTCAACGAATTCGGCGAGATCGGATTGGATCACCAGTTGATCGCCTCGGGCGATGAGACGGTGCTGGCGTTGACCACCGGCTGCCTGTGCTGCGCGGTGCGCACCGACCTGGTGCAGACGCTGCTGGCGCTCAGGGCCGAGCATGGCGGGGCGTATGACCGGGTGCTGGTGGAGACCTCCGGGCTGGCCGATCCGGCGCCGATTTTGCATGCGCTGATGACCGATCCGGCGCTGGCGGGCACGCATGCGGTGGGGGCGGTGACGGTGGTGGTGGATGCGCTGCTGGGCGAGGCGACGCTGGCGCGGCACGCGGAGGCGCGGCGGCAGGTGGCGATGGCCGACCGGATGGTGCTGAGCAAGACCGACCTGGCGCCAGCCTCCCCTGCCCTGCTGGCGGCGCTGCGGGGGCTGAACGGGCTGGCGCCATTTGCCGCGGGCGGCGCGGTGCTGGAGCCGGCGGCGCGCGTCGGGGCGGTGCCGGAGGCGGTGGCGCGGCATTCCGCCGGGGTCGGCAGTTTCTGGCTGGAGCGCGCGGCGCCGGTGCCGGCGGCGGCGCTGGCGCTGTGGTTGCAGGCGCTGGCCGAGCATTGCGGCGAGCGCCTGCTGCGGCTGAAGGGGATCGTCGATGTGGCCGAGATGCCGGGGCGGCCGGCGGTGATCCACGGCGTGCAGCACGTGTTCGCCGAGCCGCAATGGCTGGATGGCTGGCCGGATGCGAATCGGCGCAGCCGGGTGGTGTTCATCGGCCGGGAGGTGGATGGGCGCGCCATCCCGCGGCATTTTCCGGCGCGGCTGCTGGAGGCGATCATCGCCGAGGTGGAGGCGGAAAGCGCCCGCGCGGCCGGTTGAGCGCCAGCCGCGCGGGGAAGCCGGTTACGGCTTGGCTTTGTCGGCCGCCTTGGTCAGCGCATGGCCGCCGGCCGATACGTCCTGGCCGACGCCGGCCGTGGTGTTGCAGGCGGTGAGCATCGGCATCGCCAGGGCGAGTGCGAACAAGGTGATGACGAGTCTTAACGTAACGAGCATGTAGAATCCTCCTGGGGATGGCAGGCGCCGCGATCGGCGCCTGCCTGGGCATGGCGGTACTGCAATGAACACCCACCGCAGATGCGGTGCGGCACGTGCACATACAATGTGCCAGTCGATAAAAAGTTGCGAAAAATGCTTGAATTCGCGGTGACGTGATGGGCGAACGCAATACGATCGCATGCGGATGCCACAGAAGCGGCAGCGAATCGCATTTTATCAATGTCGTATCACTACATTGTGATATGAGGCATGAGACAGGGATGCCTGGGCGGTTCAATCCTGCGACGATCCGGACTAGGCTTTGTGCCTGCACTACGCGCCCAGCGTTCGTGCAGGTCGGACGGGAGGGCAGCGGCGCGTGTCGGTTCTAAACACCTGGCGAAGTGGTCGCGTGAAGCTGTTGTTGCTGTCCGCGATGCTGGCGTTGGCGGGCGGACGGGCGCAGGCGCAGGGGCTGCCGGCCGCGCCGCCGCCGCCGGCGCAGGGCTCGCCGATTCCGCAGATAGCGCCCGGTGCGGCGCCGGATGTCGGGCCGGGGCTAGGCGCCGGGCCGGTCGCGGCGCCGGCCAGGCCTGCCGGCGTGATGGCGGTGCGGGCGGCCGAGATCGATGGCGCGACCGCGTTTCCGGCCGCCAGCCTGCAGCACTTCACCGAGGGCCTCACCGGGCCGGCGGTGCCGCTGGCGCGGGTTGAGGCGGCGCGGGCCGGGTTGCTGGGGCTGTATCGCGACGCCGGCTACACCTTCACCACGGTCGACGCGGTGCTGCACAGCGATGGCGTGCTGCATCTGGTGGTCGGCGAGGCGCAGGTGACCGAGGTGCTGCTGGACGGCGATATCGGCCCGGCCGGAGCGCAGGTGCTGCGGTTTCTCGATCATCTGAAGAATGTCCGGCCACTGGATGTGGCGAGCCTGGAGCGCTGGCTGCTGCTGGCCAAGGGGGTTCCGGGGGTGACGGTGCGCCCGGTGCTGCGGCCGGCCGGCACTGGCGCGGGGGCGCTGACCCTGGTGGCGCAGGTCAGCCGGCAGGCGATTTCCGGCTACATCACCGCCGATAACCGTGCCGCCGGGCCGACCGGGCCGGAGCAGGCGCTGGGCGTGGTGCAGTTCAACAGCTTCACCTCGCTGGGCGAGCGCACCGAGTTGTCGCTGTTCGGCGCGGCGCGGTTCAGCCAATTGTTCGGCCAGGCTTCCACCGAGTTCTATGTCGGCGGGTCCGGGCTGAAGGTGCGGCTGTATGCCGGGCATGGC
>DATJEA010000574.1:0-3445 GCA_035497095.1 Acetobacteraceae bacterium
GCCGCTGCAACCGCCCAGCGCCTGCACCACGCGGGCGCCGATCAGGGCGCCGGCGGTCGGCGCCAGGCCGGCGATGATGCTGCCCAGCGCATACAGCAGCAGCCCGCCGAGCAGCACCGGGCGGCGGCCGAGGCGGTCGGAGAGCGGGCCGTAGAACAACTGCCCGAACGCCAGGCCGAGCACATAGACGGTCAGGGTCAACTGGATGGTGCTGGCCGAGACGCCGAGATCGGCCGCCGCCACTGGCAGCGCCGGGACGAAGATGTGCAGCGACAGCGTGCCGCAGATGACGAAGCTGAAGATCAGCCAGAGCGGTGGTTTGCCGGCGCCGGCCCGCCGCAGCGGGACGTGCAGCAGGTCCATGCGGTCTAGTCCAGCACCTCGCGGTTGACCACGTTTTGGCGCGCCGGCGCACCGTCGATCACGCTCAGCAGGTTGCGCACGGTGTTGATCGCCATGCGGTCCAGCGCCTCCTGCGTCACGCCGGCCATGTGCGGGGCGGCGATGACGTTGGGCAGGGTCAGCAGCTTGTTGTCGGTGGGGGTCGGTTCCTCGGCGAACACGTCGAGTCCGGCGCCGGCGAGGCGGCCCTCGGTAAGTGCCGCGTACAGCGCGTCCTCGTCGACAATGCCGCCGCGGGCGGTGTTGACCAGGAAGGCGCCGGGCTTCATGCGGGCGAGGCGGGCGGCGTTGATCAGGCCGATGGTGTCGGGCTTTTTCGGGCAGTGGATGCTGAGGAAATCGGCGCGTGGCAGGGCGGTGTCGAGCTCGGCCACCGGGGTGCAGCCGCGCGCGGCGATGGCGTCCTGGGCGGTGTAGGGGTCGTAGACCAGCACGGTCATCTCGAACGCCAGCGCGCGGGCGGCGAGCCTGGTGCCGATGCGGCCGAAACCCGCGATCAGCAGCGTCTTGCCGTAGAGGTCGAAGATGCGGTGGGCGTATTTGCGCGGCCAGTCGCCGTCGCGCACCACCTGGTGCAATGCCGCACCTTGCCGCGCCAGCCAGAGCATGAAGAACAGCGCGTGCTCGGCGACCGAAACCGAGTTGGCGGTGCCGGCGATCAGCAGCGGCAGGCGGCGCGCGGTGAGGCCGGGGACGTCGACCGCATCGTAGCCGACGCCGATGCGGCCGACCGCCAGCAGATGCGGAGCGGCGGCGATGTCGGCGGCGGTGAACGGGCGGCCCCACAGCGCCACGGCGCTGGCGGTGGCGAGTTCGGCGTGGAAATCGGCGGTGGACAGGCCGGGGGCGAAGGCGACCGGCTCGATATCGTCGCGGCCCTCCAGCACCGCCCAGCCGGCGCGCGCCATTTCGGTGGGCAGCAGGATCTTGTGGCGGTTCGGCGTCATGGTGCGGCTCCTGGTATTGCCGCCAGCCTGCCTTGATGCGGGATAGGGATCAACCGGGCGGGCCGATGGTCAGCCCGGAGCGGATATGCGAATCTGGGACGGTCGGAATGAAAGCGGGGTGTCTGGTGTCGCTGCACGAGGAAATGCTGGCCGCATTGGCGATTCCGCCGGAGCGGCTTGGCGCCGGCTCGGCGGTGCGGTTGCAGGTGGTGGCGGATCCGGCCGCGCTGCTGCGGCATTTCGCCGACGGCATGCTGGCGGAATACCGCGCCGCGCTGGCGGCCGGGCGTGAGCGGGCGGTGTTCATCGTGCCGGTTGGGCCGGTCGGGCAATACGACCTGCTGGCGGCGCGCTGCAATGCCGAGCGGATCAGCCTGTCGCGGCTGGTGCTGCTGAACATGGACGAGTATCTGGCCGAGGATGGCGGGTTGATCGACGCCGATGATCCGTTGAGCTTTCGCGGCCACATGGACCGGCATTTCTTCGGCAAGCTGGACGCCGCACTGGCGCCGCCGCGCGAGGCGGTGGTGTTTCCCGACCCGCGCGATCCGGCCAATGTGCAACGCGAGATCGACCGCCTGGGCGGCGTCGACGTGGCGTTCGGCGGCGTGGGGGTGACCGGGCACCTGGCGTTCAACGATCCGCCGGAGCCGGGCGAGCCGGATGATCTGGCGGCGTTCGCAGCGCTGCCCAGCCGGGTGGTGACGCTGAGCCGCGAGACGCTGACGGTGAATGCGGTGAACGGCGCGCGCGGCAATTTCCTGCGCATGCCGAAGCGGGCGGTGACGGTGGGGATGCGCGAGATTCTGGCGGCGGGCAAGGTGCGGCTGTATATGCATCGGCCGTATGGCGCGACCATGCTGCGCCTGCTGCTGCACGGGCCGGTGACCGCGATGGTGCCGGCCTCATTGCTGCAACGCCACGCCGATGCGGCGGCGATCGTGACCGAAGAGGTGACCGCGCTGCCGGAGCCCGAGGCCTGGTGACGCGGCATTCAGGCCGGAATGACAGCAGCACCTGACGTCCTGCTGATCCACAACGCGACCGCCGGACGCGGGCAGCGCGGCCGGATTGCGGCCGTGGTGCAGCGGCTTTCGCAACGCGGTTACCGGGTGACGGTGCGGGTGACCGAGCGGGCCGGGCATGCCGAGCAGCTTGCCCGCTCGGCAGCGGGGGTGCCGATCATCGTCGCGGCCGGCGGTGATGGCACGGTCAACGAGATCGTCGCGGGCCTGGACGGTGCCGCGGCGGTCGTGGCGGTGCTGCCGCTCGGCACCGCGAACGTGCTGGCGCTGGAGCTCGGCCTCGATCGCGACCCCGACCGCTTCGCCGCCGCGGTTGCCGCCGGGCGGACCGTCACCGCCTGGCCGGGCGAGGTGAACGGGCGGAATTTCATGCTGATGGCCAGCGTCGGCTTCGATGCCGAGGTGGTGGCGGCGGTGACCCCGGCGCAGAAGCATCGGCTGGGCAAGGCCGCTTATGTGTTGGCGGCGCTGCGGCTGTGGCTGGCCGGGCGGCAGACCGCGCTGCGGGTTACCGTCGATGGCACGGCGCATGCCGCGGCTGGTGTGGTGGTGAGCAAAAGCCACTGCTACGCTGGGCGTTTCGTGCTGGCGCCGGAGGCTGGTATCGCCGTGCCGAGGCTGTTTGTGGTGCTGATGGCGGGCGGGCGACGGCGGGACCGGCTGCGCTACGCCTGGGCGATGCTGCGCGGGCGGCTGCATCTGCAACCGGATGTGCGGGTGATCGCGGCGCATGAGGTAAGCGTGGCGTCGGATGCGCCGGCGCCGGTGCAGGTGGATGGCGATATTCGCGGCGCGACGCCGGTGCTCATTCGGGTGGGTGCGCGGCCGGTACGGTTGATTACTGCATAAACGACGAAATATGTCGTTGGTGAAAAGTGGATTCCGGATAGTTCGGCGCGCTGAGACGAGCGTGGCCTGTTACGCGGAGCAGCCACCGTATTTCAGCCTGCCGCCGATCCTGGCTGCGAGTGCTTCCATTGCCGCCTGAGCAGGCCGTACACCCAGGAATCCGAAATCTCGCCGGCCACGATGCAGTCCTCGCGCAGCGTGCCCTCGCGGATGAAGCCGAGT
>DATJEA010000575.1:0-5018 GCA_035497095.1 Acetobacteraceae bacterium
AAAAAGAAGCTCTTTCATTCGCCGCGCGACAGCTGGGGGTGGAGACTCCGGAGTCTCCACCCCCAGCTGTCGCGCGGCGAATGAAAGAGCTTCTTTTTGCTCACCAAAAAGAAGACCTTGCTTGCCTACACTCGCGCCGCCGCCGGCTTGGTCAGCTTGGTCTGGCGCATGATGTACCATTGCTGGACGATGGTCAGCGTATTGTTCCAACTCCAGTAGATCACCAGCCCGGCCGGGAAGTTGGCCAGCATGAACACGAAGATCAGCGGCATGAACTGGAACAGCTTGGCCTGGATCGGGTCGGGCGGCGCAGGGTTCAGTTTCTGCTGGAAATACATGGTGAAGCCCATGATCACCGGCCAGGCGCCGAGATGCAGGAACGGCGCGATCTGGGTGGGGTCGAACGGCAGCAGGCCGAACAGGTTGAACACGTTGGTCGGGTCGATCGCCGAGAGGTCGCGGATCCAGCCGAAGAACGGCGCGTGGCGCATCTCGATGGTGACGTAGATCACCTTGTAGAGCGCGAAGAACACCGGGATCTGGATGAAGATCGGCAGGCAGCCGGCGGCCGGGTTCACCTTCTCGGCCTTGTAGAGCGCCATGATCGCCGGTTGCAGCTTGGCCTTGTCGTCCTTGTACTGCTCGCGCAGTGCGGTCATTTTCGGGCCGAGCAGCTTCATCTTGCTCATCGAGCGGTAGGATTTGTTGGCCAGCGGGAAGAACAGGCCCTTGACCACCAGCGTGAAGGCCATGATGGCGAGGCCGAAATTGCCCAGGAAGTGGTTCAGCCAGTCGATCGCGTAGAAGAACGGCTTGGTGATGAAGAACAGCCAGCCCCAGTCCACCGCGTAGCTGAACAGCGGGATGTGGCCGTTTTCCTCGTAGGCGTTCAGCAGGTGCACTTCCTTGGCGCCGGTGAACACGCGGCTGACCAGCGTGCTGTCGCCGTGCGGCGCGACGATGGTGGGATCTTTGGCGACGTAGTCGACCTGGTAGCGGTCGGTGCCGTTCTCGACGATGTGGCGGAAGCTGGCGATGACCTGCTTCTGCTGGTCGGGGATCAGCGCGATCAGCCAGTATTTGTCGGTGATGCCGGCCCAGCCGCCGGCGCCGGTGTTCTCCAGCGCGACGCCGTGGTGCTTCTCGCCGTCCGACTTGGTGGCCTTGTAGGTGAGCTCGTGCAGCGTGCCGTCGACCACGCCGAGCAGGCCTTCGTGCAGCAGGTAGTAGCCGGCGACCTCGGGCGTGTAGTCGCGGCGGATGCGCGACCAGGGCAGCAGCGATACCGGTGCGTCGGTGGCGTTGCGTACGGTCTGGGTGATCGAGAACATGTAGTTCTGGTCGACGGTGATGCCGAGGTCGAAGGTCAGGCCCTCGCCGTTGTCCCAGGACAGATGGGCGGTCTTGCCGGGGGCGATCTCGCCGGTGCCGGTCCATAGCGTGTCGCCGTCGGGCAGCTTGGCCTTGGTGCCGTCGGCCGCGGTCCAGCCGAACTGGACGAAATAGGGCTGCGCCTGCGAGCGCGGCTCGAGGATATGGACCAGCGGGCTGTTCTTGGCGACGGTCTCGCGGTAGTCGCGCAGCACCACGTCGTCGAGCCTGGCACCGAGCAGGCTGATGCTGCCCTGGATGCGGGGGGCGGCGATCTGCACGCGCGGCACGTTGGCCGGCACCGCCTTGTCCGGCGTGCCGGCGGGGGTGCCGCTGGGGCCGGAGGTGATGGTGGCCGGCGCCGGGGTGCCGGCCGCGGGCTGCGTCGGGTGGGGGGTCGCGGCCGGGGTGTTGGCGGTCTGGACCGGCGCCGTGTGGCGTGGCTGCAGCGCCTCGAAACCGAACAGGATGGCGAGCGAGATCGCGATCGCCAGGATCAGGCGTTTCTGGTCCATCAGGAGGAGGTCCGGGGTGCGTGTGGGTGTGCGGTATCGGGGGCGGGGGGCGGCGGGTCGTAGCCGCCTTCATGCCACGGATTGCAGCGCAGGATGCGGCGCGCGGTGAGCGCGGTGCCGCGCAGCGCGCCGTGGCTGGCCAGCACCGCCAGCGCGTAGTGGCTGCAACTGGGCTCGTAGCGGCAATTGGCGCCGATCACCGGGCGGATCGTCCATTGATAGACGTGCACGGCGCCGGACAGCACGGCGGCGGCCGGGGTCATGGCGTGACGCCCAGTTTGGCCAGGGCGCGGCGGAGGTCGTCGGTGAGGTCGGTGAAGGGGCGGCTGCGGGTGGCGGCGCGGCCGATCAGCACCAGGTCGACGCCATGCACCGGCGCGTCGCGCAGCAGCAGGCGCGCGGCCTCCTTCAGCCGGCGGCGGGTGCGGTTGCGGACCACCGCGTTGCCGACCTTCTTGGTCACCGTGAAGCCGAGCCGGGCCGGGCCGCGATCGTCGCGCGGCAGGGCTTGCAGCACCAGGCCGTGCACCGGGGCGCGGCGGCCCTTGCTGGCGACGCGGAGGAATTCGGCGCGACGTTTGAGGCGGAGCGGCGCCCGATTCTCAGCAACCGGGGACCTCGGGGGTTCCACCGGCAAGCCAGGCGCCCGCCGGATCAGGCCGAGAGCCGCTTGCGGCCCTTGGCGCGGCGGTTGGTGATGACCTTGCGGCCGCCAACGGTCTCCATACGGCTGCGAAAGCCGTGGCGGCGCTTGCGGACCAGCTTCGACGGTTGATACGTGCGCTTCACGACACTCTCCAATATGGCCTAGAACACGCCAGCGCGTCGGCCCGGCCGAACCCGCGGGACTCGCAGGCCATGGGAACACAACGCAGCGGCGCGGCGCCCCGATATGAGGCGCCGATGCAGGGGCCGGCTTATAGGGGGGCTGCGGGCCGCCCGTCAACCGCGTTGCCCGTTTGTTATCAGCAGGGCTTATTACATCGAGGCAAGTCAAGGATCACCGGATGACCATGGCAAGACGCCTGCTGCCGCTGCTGCTGCTGTTCGCCGTGCTGGCCGCGGGCTACGCGCTCGGGCTGCAGCATTGGCTGAGCTGGGAGGCGCTGGCGGCGCGGCAGGCGGAGTTGCGGCAGGCGGTGGCGGCGCGGCCGGCGGGTTCGGCGGCGCTGTATGTGCTGGTCTATGCGCTGGCGGTGGCGGTGTCGTTTCCGGGCGCGGTGGTGCTGACCATCGCCGGCGGGCTGCTGTTCGGCGTGCCGGGCGGCACCGCGCTGGCGGTGTGCGGCGCGACGCTGGGGGCAGTGGTGTTCTTCCTGGCCGCCCGTAGCGCGCTGCGGCCGCTGCTGGCGCGCCGGTTCGGCGTGCTGCTGGAGCGGCTGCGGCCGGGGATGGAGCGGAACGGGTTCTCCTATGTGCTGGCGCTCAGGCTGCTGCCGGTGGTGCCGTTCTGGCTGATCAATATCGCCGCCGCCCTGAGCGGGGTGCGGCTCTCGGCGTTCGCGCTGGCGACGCTGCTCGGGATCGTGCCGGCCGGGGCGGTGTATGCCTCGGTGGGGGCCGGGATCGGCGGTGTGCTGGCGGAAGGCGGGCGGCCCGACCTGTCGGTGATCCTGTCGCCGCCGGTGCTGCTGCCGCTGCTCGGGCTGGCGGTGCTGGCGGTGCTGCCGCAGGGCTGGCGCTGGTGGAAAGCGCGCGCCGATGCCTGAGTGCGGTCCGGCGGCGATCGGCGCCTGGCATGGCGCGATGAACGCGGTTGCAACCGCTGTCCCGCCGCCGCACCATCGCACGATGATCCACCCGCAGCGCAGCGCCACCAGATGATCCCGGCACGACCGCCGGCGCTGCGCCACAGCCTGTCGCGCCGGGTGCTGGGGCTGACGCTGCTGGTGACGCTGCTGACCGAGGCGCTGCTGTTCGTCCCGGCGATCACCCGCGACCGGCGGGACTGGCTGGACCAGCGGATCATCGCCGCCCAACTGGCGGCCCAGACGCTGCCGGGCAGCAACCTGGGCTTCGGCGGCCGGAACATGAGCCAGGCGACGCGCGACGACCTGCTGCGGCTGGCCGGCGTGGTATCGATCCGGTTGCAGGAGCCGGGGCGGCCGATGGTGGAGCTCTCGGCGCACGGCCCGGTGCAGGCGGCGGCGGTGCTGGATCTGCGCCGGGAAACCGCGTTGCAGGGGGTGGCACGCAGCCTGAAGGCGCTGGTCCGAAGCGGCGACCGGCTGGTGCTGGTGATGGCACAGAGCCCGAAGCAGCCCAGCTCGCTGCTGTCGGTGGTGCTGCGCCAGGGTGAGCTGGATCGCTATCTGCGCGCCCAGGCCGGCACCGTCGCGCTGTCCGGGCTGGTGATCGCGCTGGTGGCCGGCCTGCTGGTGTTCGTGCTGCTGGAATGGCTGCTGGTGCGGCCGATGCGGCGGCTGATCGGCAGCATCGTGGCATTTCGCGCCGACCCGGAGCGCACCCCGCCGCTGGACGCCGCCGCGGTGACGCCGATGACCCGCGACGAGATGGCGGTGGCGGCGTCGGAGCTGGCGGCGATGCAGCGCGAACTGCGTGCGGCGCTGTGGCGCAATGCCAGGCTGGCGGCGCTCGGCACCGCGGTGGCGAAGGTGAGCCACGACCTGCGCGGCGCGCTCTCCCCTGCCCTGCTGGCCGCCGAGCGGCTGCAAGCGCATGCCGATCCGGCGATCGTCCGTACCGGCGACATGCTGGCCCGTGCGGTGGAACGGGCCACCGCGCTGGTCGGCGCCACGCTGGACTTCGCCCGCGACGCGCCGCCACCGCCGGCCCGGACGCGGGCGCGCCTCGGCCGCATGGTCGAGGAGGCGGCCGATCATGCGGTGGCGGTCAACCGCGCGGTGCGGGTGGAGAGCACGCTGGCGGACGACCTGGTGGTGTTCGCCGACCCGGCCGGGCTGGTGCGCGCACTGGGCAATCTGCTGCGCAACGCCGCCCAGGCCGGCGCCAGGCGGATCACCGTCGCCGAGGGCGCCCGCACGGCGACGACGGTGGAGGTGATCGTCAGCGATGACGGGCCGGGGCTGCCGGAGGAGGTGCGCGGGGCGCTGTTCCGGCCGTTCCTCAGCGGCGGGCGGCCGGGCGGCAGCGGGCTGGGGCTGGCGATCA
>DATJEA010000576.1:0-2053 GCA_035497095.1 Acetobacteraceae bacterium
ATCCAGCAGCGTGGCCGCCACGATATTATCGGCGCCGATGCTGAACACCGCAAAGGGATGCGCCGCGCCGGGATCGTGCAGCAGCACGTCGGCGTCGGCAGCGATCGCGAAACTGGCGGCGGCTGACGGGGCGGCCAGCAGGTCGTCGTGCAGCAGCGCGGCGCCCTGCATCAGCCAGGCGTGCAGGCCGCCGGCGGCATCGCGCAGCAGCAGGTCGGTGCGGCCGTCCCGGTTCAAGTCGGCTGCGGCGATGAAGCGCATGCCGGCGGAGTCGGAAAGCGGCGCCATACTGGCGGTGGCGCCGTCGAGCAGGTAGAGCGCGCCGTCGGCGGCCTGGCGCAGCAGGTCGGTGCTGCCGTCGCCGTTGAAATCGCCGGTGGCGACCGGCATCAGCGAGCTGGCGAGAACGCCGGCCGACGAAGTCGCGAAGCCGTCATCGTTCAGCACCTGGCCACCGGCCTTGCCGACCAGGATGACGCCGTGGCTCGGCGTTTCCAGCCGCACGAGGAAATTCTCCGCCGGCTCGATGGTGGTGTCGCCACGGACGTCGACGGTCAGGATATGGCTGGTCTCGCCGGGCAGGAAGGTGAGCGTGCCGCTGGGCGCCACACCGCCGACGAAATCGGACAGCGTGACGCTGTTGCCCGGCATGCCGGAGAGGTGCCAGCCGATGGTGCTGCTGCCGGCGGTGCCGCCGCTGCGGGTCACGGTGAAGGTGAACGGGGTGACGCCGGAATTGCCCTCCTGCTTCACCGCATCCAGTGCCGCGATGCTGAAGCCGCTGTCGTCGTTCAGCACTTCGGCCGCCCCGGCGGCGATCAGCAGGTGGGCGCCGTTGGCCGGGTTGGCGAGGCGGACGGTGAACCACTCATCGGTCTCCACCAGCCGGTCGCCGGCGACGTTGACGGTGATGGTCTGGCTGACCTGCCCAGCGGCGAAGGACAGCGTGCCGGAGGGCAGGATGCCGTGCAGCAGGTCGGCGCGGGTGGCGGAATACGGCCGCGCGCCGGTGGTGCTCCAGGCGACGCTGCCGGTGCCGGACACATCGCCGACGCGGGTGACGGTGAAGATGAACGGGGTGACGCCGCCATCGCCCTCGGCCTGCGCCGGGGTGTCGGCGGCGATGCTGTAGCCGGTGTCGTCGTTGCGAATGGTCGCCTGGGCGATGGCGGCGATGATGCTGTTGCCGGCGCTGGGGTGACGCAGGATGACGCGAAAGGCCTCATCGGGCTCGACCGCGGTGTCGCCGCGGATGTTGACGGTAATGGTCTGGCTGGTCTGGCCGGCGGCGAAGCTCAGCGTGCCGCCGGGGGTGATGCCGCCGGCGAAATCCTGCGCGTTGGCCGAGACGCCGACGATGCCGGTGAGCGACCAGGCGACGCTGGCGGCGGCATCGAGCACGCCCTGGCGGGTGACGGTGAAGGTGAATGGGGTAGTGCCGGTATCGCCCTCGGACTGGCTGGGGGTGTCGGCGGTGATGGCGAAACCGCTGTCGTCGTTCAGGATCATGCCGAGCGCGCCGCCGGAAATGGTGCCGGCCGAGGGGGCGGTCAGTTGCATGCGGAAGGCTTCGTCCGGCTCCACCGCGGTGTCGCCGACCACCCGCAGCGTGATCGCCTGGCTGGTCTGGCCGGGGGCGAAGGTGAGGCGGCCGGAGAACACGCTGCCCTGGACGAAATCGGAAATCGTGGCGCCGCCCGGGATGCCGGTCGCGACCCAGCCGACGCTGTCGGTGCCGGTGGTGAGGCCGCTGCGGGTGACGGTGAACACGTACGGCGTGCTGCCGTGGTCGCCCTCCGGCTTGCCGCCGTCGGTGGCGGCGAGGCTGAAGGCGATGTCGTCGTTGATGATGGTGCCGGTGGCGCTGCCGTGCGCGATGCTGGCGCCCTGCGGCGCGCTCAGCAACACGGCGAAGTTCTCGTCCGGTTCGGCTGCGGTATCGCCGGCAACCTCGATGGTCAGGATCGCGCTGGTCTGGCCAGGGGCGAAGCTGAGCGTGCCGGCGCGCGGGGCGCCGGCGCGGAAATCCGTCGGGTTGACGGCGTCCGGCGCC
>DATJEA010000577.1:0-4621 GCA_035497095.1 Acetobacteraceae bacterium
CATCTGCTCAGTCCGGCGATGGCGGCGGCAGCGGCGGTGACCGGGCGGTTGACCGATGTGCGGATTTTCGCGGCGGGAGCGGTGTGATGCGGAAGTTCACCACGGTTGAGGCGGTGGCGGCGCCGATCGAGATGGCCAACGCCGATACCGACCAGATCATCCCGGCGCGGTTTTTGTGGCGGTCGCGGGCGGACGGCTATGGGCATCTGCTGTTCAACGATCTGCGCACCGACGCCGAGGGCAGGCAGAAGCCGGATTTCGTGCTCAACCGGCCGGAATATGCGGGGGCGGCGATCCTGGTGGCGGACAGCAATTTCGGCTGCGGCTCGTCGCGCGAGCAGGCGGTGTGGACGCTGGACAATGCCGGGGTGCGGGTGGTGATCGCGCCGAGTTTCGGCGACATCTTCTACAATAACTGCCTGAAGAACGGGCTGCTGCCGGTGGTGCTGCCGGCGGCGCGCTGTGCCGAGTTGCGTGCGGCACTCGGGCGCAATCCGGGGGCGAAACTGGTCGCCGATCTGGAGGCGCAGACCATCACCGGGCCGGTCGGGGTGAATGACGGCTACGGCACCGATTCCTTCAGTATCCCGCCGTTCCGCCGCGAACTGATGCTGGCCGGGCTTGACGATATCGGTTTCACGCTGGCGCAGGCGGATACGATCGCCGGCTTTGAGCGCGGATTTGGCGAGGCGCTGCCCTGGCTTTAACGAAGGTGCAGGCGACGGAAAGGCTTCTGCGGCGCGCGATGTTCGTCTAGCCTGCCGCATTGCGTCGGCGGCACCTTCCGTCCGGCGCCAACAGGGAGACTGACGCATGAAACGCAGGCAGGTACTGCAGGGCGCCGCCGCCATCACCGCAACCAGCGCGGTCGGACTGGCCCGCCCGGCGCTGGCGCAGAAGAACAATACGCTGATTTTCGCGCCGCAAACCGATCTGGCCAACCCGGACCCGATCTGGACCACGGCGACCATCGCCACCATCCACGGCTACCTGGTGTGGGACACGCTGTACGGCCTCAACGACAAGCTGCTGCCGCAGCCGCAGATGGTCGGCGGCCACGAGGTGTCGAGCGACGGGCTGACCTGGAAGCTCACCTTGCGCGACGGGCTGAAATGGCACGACGGCGCGCCGGTGCGCAGCGATGACTGCATCCCCTCGATCCAGCGCTGGGGCAAGCGCAACACCTTCGGCCAGATGCTGATGAGCGTCACCAACGACATCACCAAGGTGGACGACAAGAGCTTCGAGTTTCATCTGAAGAAGCGGTTTGCCCAGCTTCCCTACGCGCTCGGCGCCAATGGCTGCTTCATCATGCCGGAGCGGATGGCCAAGACCGATCCGTTCAAGCAGATCAGCGAATATGTCGGCAGCGGCCCGTTCAAGTTCATCCGCAAGGACTGGGTGTCCGGTGCCTCGGCGGCCTATGAGAAGTTCGACGGCTATGTGCCGCGCAGCGAGCCGCCCAGCATGTGGTCGGGCGGCAAGCACGCCTATATCGATCGCGTCGAGTGGCATGTGCTGCCCGACCCGGCGACCAAGGCGGCGGCGTTGCAGGCCGGCGAGATCGACTGGTGGGAGAACCCGATCTACGACGTGCTGCCGACCTTCGAGAAAGACCCCAATATCCGCATCCATGTGATCAACACGCTCGGCGTGATCGGGGTGATCGGCATCAACCACACGCTGCCGCCGTTCGACAACCCCAAGCTGCTGCGCGCCATCTGGCCGGCGCTGAACCAGCAGGACTTCATCGACATCGTGCTCGGCGACCAGAAGAAATACGGCCGGCCCTGCGGCTTTTTCACCCCCGGCTCGCCGTACGCCAATGATGCCGGGATGGAGGTGCTGAACGGGCCGCGCGATGTCGAAAAGGCGAAGAAGCTGGTGGCCGAGAGCGGCTACAAGGGCGAGACGGTGCTGCTGATGTCGCCGTCCGATCAGCCGCAGTTGCAGGCCATCGCGCAGATGGCCAATGCGCTGTTCCAGTCGATCGGCATCAAGACCGACTATCAGAGCATGGACTGGGGCACCCTGGTCGGCCGCCGTGCCAGTCACAAGCCGGTGGCCGACGGCGGCTGGAACGCCTTCGCCACCACCTGGAGCGGGCTGCCGGTGTCCAACCCCGGCAGTTCCTTCCCGCTGCGCGGCAATGGTGCCGGCGGCTGGTTCGGCTGGCCGGTCGACGAGAAGATGGAGCAACTGCGCGACGCCTGGTTCGATGCGCCCGACCTGGCCTCGCAGCAGAAGATCTGCCGCGACATCCAGTTGCGTGCATTCGAAAACGTGCCGTTCATCCCGACCGGGCACTGGACCACGCCGACCGCGTTCCGCAAGAACATCACCGGCATGGTCGACGCGCCGTCGGCGGTGTTCTGGAACATCAAGAAGGGCTGAGGCAGTCCGCGTAGACGAGGCCGGCGGCGGCGAGATCCTCGATCGCGCTGCCGACCGACTTGAACAGGGTGATTTCTTCCGGCGTGCCGCGGCCGCGTATCGTGCCGCGGCACAGGCCGAACAGGTCGCCCTGGATCGCCTCGTGGGCCAACGCGCCGGAGGCCAGCGGCTGGGTGATGTCGCCGGCCTCGGCCAGTGCGGCATTGGTGTCGATGAACACGCGGGCGCGCGCCACCGCGGCATCGTCGGTCTCGCGCATGTCCGGCCGGTAGCCGCCGATCAGGTCGAGATGCGCGCCCGGCGCCAGCCAGGCGCCGTGGATCAGCGGCTGGCTGGCCAGCGTGGCGCAGGAGATGATGTCGCTGGCGCGCGCGGCGGTTTCCAGGTCGGTGGTGGCGGTGGCGTCGAACCCGCTGTCTCGCAGCCGCACCGCCAGCCGCTCGGCGCCCGCCGCGGTGCGGTTCCATACCAGCACCCGCTCGATGTCGCGCACCGCCGCCCAGGCCGCCGGCAGCATGCCGGCGATATGGCCGCTGCCGACCACCAGCAGCGACCGGGCATCCTGGCGCGCGAGGTAGTCCCCGGCCAGCGCCGAGGCCGCCGCCGTGCGCCTTCCGGTGATCTCATTGCCGTCAATCACCGCCAGATGCCGCCCGGTGGCGCCGTCGCACAGCAGATAGGTGGAGGAGACCGCATTCAGTCCCAGCGCGCCGTTCTCCGGGAACACCGTGACGATCTTGACTCCCAGCGCCGCGCGCCCCTGCCAGGCCGGCATCAGCAGCAGGCTGGCCTCGGCCTTGCCCGGCGCCGCCAGCCCGTGCCGGTGCCTGAGCGGCGTCTCGGCGCCGGCGATGAACGCGGCCCGCAATGCCGGGATCAGCCGGGCAAACTCCAGGCTGGCCGCGGCGCGCGCGCGCTCGATGCTGATCGGTCCGTGATGCTCGGTCATCGCGCGTCCTCGTGCCGTGGATTGCCCCGCCGTGAGCGGGCGGGCAGGATGCACGCCCAGGCTCGCAACCGAAAGCCCACCGCGCATGGATTTCGCCGCCACCGACGCCCAGCACGCCGTCCGCGAGGCGGTCGCCCGCGTCTGCGCCCGGTTCGACGACGCCTATTGGCTGGCGCGCGACCGCGACGGGGTGTTTCCGCACGAATTGTTCCAGGCGCTGGCTGCCGACGGCTGGCTCGGCATCTGCATCCCCGAGGAATACGGCGGCAGCGGGCTCGGCATCACCGAGGCGGCGATCATGATGCAGGCGATCGCGCAGTCGGGTGCGGCGATGTCCGGCGCGTCGGCCGTTCACATCAACATCTTCGGCCTCAACCCGGTGGTGAAGTTCGGCACGCCGGCGCAGAAGGCCCGCATGCTGCCGCCGCTGGTGGCGGGGCGCGAGCAGGCCTGCTTCGGCGTCACCGAACCGGATGCCGGGCTCGACACCAGCCGCATCACCACCCGCGCCGAGAAGCACGGCGACCGCTACATCGTGCACGGCCAGAAGATCTGGACCTCCACCGCGCAGATCGCCCACAAGATTCTGCTGCTGGCCCGCACCACGCCGTTCGAGCAGGTCGGCCGCAAGACCGAGGGGCTGAGCCTGTTCTACACCACGCTCGACCGCAGCCGCGCCGAGGTGCGGGCGATCGACAAGATGGGCCGCAAGGCGGTCGACTCCAACCAGGTGTTCTTCGACGGCATGGAAATCCCTGAGCAGGACCGCATCGGCGAGGAGGGCAGGGGCTTCGAATACCTCCTCCAGGGGCTGAACCCCGAACGCATCCTGATCGCCGCCGAGGCGGTCGGCGTCGGCCTGGTGGCGCTCGACCGCGCCAGCGCCTACGCCCGCGAGCGCGTGGTGTTCGGCCGGCCGATCGGCCAGAACCAGGCCATCCAGCACCCGCTGGCCGAAAGCTGGATGGAGTTGGAGGCCGCGCGGCTGATGACCATGAACGCCGCCTGGGCCTACGACACCGGCCGCCCCGCCGGCGCCGCCGCCAACGCCGCCAAATACCTCGCCGCCGAGGCCGGTTTCAAGGCCTGCACCGCCGCGGTGATGACCCATGGCGGCTTCGGCTATGCCAAGGAATACCACGTCGAACGCTACCTGCGCGAAAGCCTGATCCCGCGCATCGCGCCGATCAGCCCGCAACTTGTGCTGTGCTATATCGCCGAGCGGGTGCTCGGGCTTCCGAAATCCTACTGAAGGCAAGCAAGATGTTCTTTTTTGAA
>DATJEA010000578.1:0-9777 GCA_035497095.1 Acetobacteraceae bacterium
CCACGCCCTGGCGGCGCTGGACGCAGCGCTCGATCGGCAGCGCGGCGCGGTGGCCGACTGGCGGTTCAGCCTGGCGGCGCTGCAACACAACGTCCAGGGCCTCGGCGCCTCGATGACCGACTACCACGCCAGCCTCGGCGCGCTCGGCCGGCGCGTCGATACCCTGCACCGCGCCACCCTGCACCAGATCGGGCTGCCGCACGCGGAGTAGCTTTTCCGCGGCAGCCGGGCATGGCAGGTTGCGCGGCAGAGGAGCCCGCGCATGACCGACCCCGCCTTGATCAGAGAGGGCCTGATGACCCGCCTCCGCGCCGCCCGCGTGGTGCCGGTGGTCCGCACCAGCACCGCCGCCCGCGCCGCCACCGTGGTCGGCTGGCTGCGTGAGGCCGGGATCAGCATCTTCGAAATCACCATGACCATCCCGGACGCACCGAGGCTGATCCGCGACCTGTCCAGCGACAAGGCGCTGCTGGTCGGCGCCGGCACCGTGCCGGACGCCGCCACCGCGAGCGCCTGCCTCGCCGCCGGCGCCCGCTTCCTGGTGGCGCCCTGGGTCGATCCGGCGCTGGCCGCCCCCTGCCGCGAGGCCGGCGCGCTGCTGATGCTGGGGGCGCTGTCGCCCACCGAGGTGCGCGCGGCGCTGGCCGGCGGTGCCGATGTGGTCAAGGTGTTCCCCGCCAGTTCGGTCGGCGGACCCGGCCATATCAAGGCGTTGGCCAGCGTGTTCCCCGGCGTCGCGTTCTGCCCGACCGGCGGCGTGGCGCCCGGCAACGTCGCCGCCTATCTCGCCGCCGGCGCCGCCTTCGTCGGCATGGGCGGCGCGCTGGTCGACGAGACCGGCGACCGCGCGGCGATCCAGGCCGCCGCCCGGCAGTTGGCCTGAGATGGCCGAGCTCGTTTGCCCCGACTTGGTATGCATGGGCGAGCCGATGCTGGAGTTCAACCAGCAGCCGTCACCCGACGGACGGCGGCTGTATCTGGAGGGCTTCGGCGGCGACACCTCGAACGCCGCGATCGCCGCCGCGCGGCAGGGCGCCAGCGCCGCCTACGTCACCGGCATCGGCCGCGACGCCGCCGGCGAGCGGTTCCTGGAATTGTGGCGGCAGGAGGGGGTGGACACGTCCGGCGTGACGATTGCCGACCATTCCGCGACCGGCATCTATTTCGTGATGCATTCGGATGCCGGGCACCGCTTCCTGTACTACCGCGACGGCTCGGCGGCGAGCCGGATCGGGCCGGAAAATGTGCCGGAATCGCTGTTTTCCAACGCCAAAATCGCCTATTTTTCCGGCATCAGCCAGGCTATTTCCGCCTCCGCCAGCGATGCGGTGTTCCATGCCATGGCGCTGACCCGGGCCGGCGGCGGGCTGATCGCCTACGACACCAATTACCGCCCGCGCCTGTGGCCGCCGGCCCGCGCCGCCGCGGTGATCCATGCCGCGATCGCCCGGGCCGACATCGCGCTGCCTGGCATGGACGACGCCAAGGCATTGACCGGATTGGACGATCCCGACGCAATCGCGGATTTCTACCTCCGCCTCGGCCCGCCGCTGGTGGTGCTGAAAATGGGCGCGGCCGGCGCCATGGTCGCCACGCCGGACCACCGCACGCTGATCCCGCCGCACCCCTGCACCCCGGTCGACGCCAGCGGCGCCGGCGACACGTTCGGCGGCAGCTTCGCAGCCCGCCTGCTGGCCGGCGACGCCGCGGTGCCGGCGGCCCGCTATGCCGGCACCGCCGCTGCCTTGAAAACAGAGGGTTACGGCGCGGTCGCACCAATCCCGCACGCCGCCCGAGTGCGTGAGGCGATGCGATGCTGAGCACCGCGCGCCTGCGGCTGCGCCGCTTCCGCGACGCCGACCGCGATGCCTTCGCGGCGCTCAACGCCGACCCCGAGGTGATGGAATTCTTCCCCAACCCGTTGAATCGGCAGCAATCCGATGCGCTGCTCGACCGCATCAACGCCAATTTCGACCGCGACGGCTTCGGCATCTGGGCGGTCGAGGCAGCCGGCACGCTGATCGGCATGGTCGGCCTGGCGCGAGTGCCCGCCGAGCTGCCCTGCGCGCCGGCCGTCGAGGTGCTGTGGCGGCTGGCCAGGGCCGGCTGGGGCCACGGCTACGCCACCGAAGCGGCTTCAGCTGCCATGAACGACGGCGCACAATACCATGATCTCAAAGCAATCGTCTCTTTCGCGGCGGCGCCCAACCAGCGTTCCCAGGCGGTGATGCGGCGGCTCGGCATGGTGCGCGACCCGGACGGCGATTTCGACCACCCGCGCCTCGCCGCGGGCCACAGGCTGCGCCGGCATGTGCTGTATCGCTGGCGAACCGATGGAGACCGGCATGCCATTCGATGAAACCGGCGGCGGCGGCCGGCGCCCCGCCCGCAACGTGCTGGGCGGCACGCTGCGCGCCTGCTCCAACCGC
Organism: Acetobacteraceae bacterium; assembly: GCA_035497095.1. Taxonomy (GTDB): domain Bacteria; phylum Pseudomonadota; class Alphaproteobacteria; order Acetobacterales; family Acetobacteraceae; genus 70-18. Next base: position 2,430 of record DATJEA010000578.1, read on the forward strand.
CCGGTCACCGGCTTCTTCCGCAACGGCTGCTGCGACACCAGCGCCGAGGATATTGGCAGCCACACCGTCTGCGCGGTGATGACGGCGGATTTCCTCGCCTTCAGCCGTGCCGCCGGCAACGACCTGTCGACGCCGCTGCCGCACTACGGCTTCCCCGGCCTGCAACCCGGCGACCAGTGGTGCCTGTGCGCGCCGCGCTGGCAAGAGGCGCTGGAGGCCGGCCACGCGCCGGGCGTGGTGCTGGACGCCACCCATGAAGGGGCGCTGCGCTATTGCGCACTGGACGATCTGAAGCGCCACGCGAGCGGGTAACGCAGAAGCGGGGGCGCAGCGCCAGTTTGCAACAGGGCGCGCGAAAGAGTTCGGCGGCTGAAAAGTCTTTTTGCCCTCGTCGCGCTGGGTGTTGGTGCCCAGGGAAGGGAGGCAAGGAAGATCTTCTTTTTGTGAACAAAAAGAAGCAAAAAAACTTCATGCCGGCGCTTCGCGCCGGGCTTGGAGGCCCTGCCCTCTCCGCCCGACCGGCGGTTCCAGGCGAATGAGGTTTTTTGCGCGCTTTTTTCAAAAAAGCGCCGCTTGCTTGCCAATCCCCGCGGGTTGGTGGCGTGTCGGGCGCGAACCATGCGGCCGGGCTTGCGCCCCGCCGCCGACCGGCGGAAACTGCGGCCAAACGCCCCGGAGGACGCCATGGACCTGAATTTCACGCCCGAGGAACTCGCCTTCCGCGACGAGTGCCGGCGGTTCTTTCGCCAGGAGTTTCCGGAAGCGATCCGGCGCAAGGTGCTGGACGGCCAGCATCTCACCCGCGAGGAGATCGTCACCAGCCATCGCCTGCTGAACGCGCGCGGCTGGGCCACGGTGAACTGGCCGAAAGAGTGGGGCGGGCAGGACTGGTCGCCGGTGCAGCTATATTTCTACCAGGACGAGATGCAGCAGGCCGGGGTGCCGTCGCCGCTCGGCTTCAACACCTCGATGGTCGGCCCGGTGATCGCGCAGTTCGGCAACCAGGCGATGAAGCAGCGGTTCCTGGCCAAGACCGCCAATCTCGACATCTGGTGGTGCCAGGGCTTCAGCGAGCCGGGGGCGGGCAGCGATCTCGCCGGGCTGCGCACCAAGGCGGAGCGTCGCGGCGACACCTGGGTGATCAACGGCCAGAAGACCTGGACCACGCTGGCGCAGCATGCCGACTGGATTTTCGTGCTCTGCCGCACCAATCCGGACGTGAAGAAGCAGGAGGGCATCAGCTTCATCCTGGCGCCGATGGACACGCCCGGCATCACCCGCCGGCCGATCCAGACCATCGATGGCGGCTACGAGGTCAACGAGATTTTCTTCGATGACGTGGTGGTGCCGGCGGAGAATCTGGTCGGCGAGGTGGACAAAGGTTGGGATTACGCCAAGTTCCTGCTCGGCAACGAGCGCACCGGCATCGCCCGGGTCGGCTTCTCCAAGGCGCGGCTGAAGCGCATCCGCGAGCTGGCGGCGCTGGAGCATGTCGGCTCGCACCGGGTGCTGGACGATCCGAAGTTCCTGGAGAAGCTGACCGCGGTGGAGATCGAGCTGAAGGCGCTGGAGATGACGCAGTTGCGCGTGGTGGCCGGCGATCGGAAGCGGGAGAAGGGCAAGCCGGACCCGGCAAGCTCGATCCTGAAGCTGCGCGGCTCGCAGATCCAGCAGACCTCCACCGAGTTGCTGATGCAGGTGGTGGGGCCGTACGTGATGCCGTTCGCCGCCAGCGACGAGGGCAGCGGGCGCAACGAGACCGGCTATGGCCCGGACTACGCGGCCGGCGCCGCGCCGGCCTATTTCAACACCCGCAAGGTGTCGATCTACGGCGGTTCCAACGAAATCCAGCGCAACATCATCGCCAAGGCGATTCTGGGGTTCTAGAAGAAGAATTCACCAAGAGCCGTAGAGACAGAGAGAAGGCTTCTTCTCTTCGCCTCTACGGCTCTTTGTGGGCTGGCTTGCTTGTCTGCTTACCGCACGAGGAAACGCCACATGGACTTCGACCTGACCGACGACCAGCGCCTGTTGAAGGACAGCGTCGACCGGCTGATCGCCGACCGCTACAGCTTCGAGGCGCGCAAGAAGCTGCGGGCCGAGAAGGACGGCTGGAGCCGGGCGATGTGGGCGCAATTCGCCGAACTGGGGCTGCTCGGCCTGCCGTTCAGCGAGGCGCATGGCGGCTTCGGCGGCGGCCCGGCGGATCTGGCGATCGTGATGGAGGCGTTCGGCGCCGGGCTGGTGGTGGAGCCGTTCCTGGCCACCGTGATCCTCGGCGGCGGTCTGGTGCAGCGCCTGGGCAGCACGGCGCAGCAGGACGCGCTGCTGCCCGAGGTGGCCGCCGGCAAGCTGACGCTGGCGTTCGCGCAGGTGGAGCGGGCGTCGCGCTACAACCTCGCCGATGTGCAGACCACCGCGAAGAAAGCCGATGGCGGCTGGGTGCTGAACGGCGAGAAGTCGGTGGTGATGCATGGCGACACCGCCGACAAGCTGCTGGTGACCGCGCGGGTTGCCGGCGGCCGGTTCGACCGCGACGGCATCGGGCTGTTCCTGGTGGACGCCGCAACGGCCGGCGTGTCCCGCCGCGGCTACCCGACGCAGGACGGGCTGCGGGCGGCGGAAATCAGCTTCGCCAATGCGCAAGGCGAGCCGCTGGGCGACCCCAATGGCGCGCTGGACGGCGTGGAGCAGGTGGTGGACCGGGCGATCGCGGCGGTGTGTTCCGAGGCGGTCGGCCTGATGCAGTGCATGCAGGACCTCACGGTGGACTACCTCAAGACCAGGCAGCAATTCGGCCGCCCGATCGGCAGCTTCCAGGTGCTGCAGCATCGCAGCGTGGACATGCTGGTGGAACTGGAACAGGCGCGCAGCATGGCGATGTTCGCCACCATGATGGCGGGCGAGGCGGATGCGAAGACCCGCCGGCGGTCGATTTCGGCGGCCAAGGTGCAGATCGGCCGCTCCGGCCGGCATATCGGGCAGGAGGCGGTGCAGTTGCATGGCGGCATCGCGATGACGATGGAATACAAGGTCGGCCACTACTTCAAGCGGATGACGATGCTGGAGCAGGTGTTCGGCGATGCCGATACCCACCAGAAGATCGTCTCCGAGCTGGGCAGCCTGTTCTGATGACCAATCTCAGCGCCGCCAACAGGCTGCGGTATGATCTTGCCGGCCGCGCGGCGCTGGTCACCGGGGCGGCCTCCGGCATCGGGCTGGCGACGGCCACGATGCTGGCGCGCAACGGCTGCGCGGTGGCGCTCAACTTCCTGGCCGGCGATGCGCGCGGGCCGGAGGCGGTGGCCAATCTGCGCCAGGAAGGCCTGAACGCGATCGAGGCGCCGGGCAATGTCGGCGTCGCCGGCGAGTGCGAGGCGATGCTGGAAGCCGCGGTAAACAAGCTCGGCCGGCTCGACCTGCTGGTGAACAATGCCGGCACGCCGGGGGTGACGGCGCTGATTCCGCCGGGGCGGCTGGACCTCATCACCGAGGAATTGTGGCAGCAGGTGATCGAGGTCAATCTGCTCGGCGTGTTCCGCTGCTCCAAGGCGGCGGCGGCGTATCTGAAGCAGAGCCAGGGGGCGATCGTCTCCACCGCCTCGATCGCCGGGCTGCATTCGGCCGGCAGCTCGCTGGCCTATGGCGCCACCAAGGCGGGGGTGGTGAGTCTCACCAAGAACCTGGCGCGCGGGCTGGGGCCGGAGGTGCGGGTGAACGCCATCGCGCCGGGGGCGGTGAACTCGTCGTGGCAGATCGAGTGGACCGAGGAGCAGCGGCGGAACTCGATGGACAAGGCGGCATTGAAGCGGCGCTGCGAGCCGGAGGACCTGGCCGAGGTGATCGTGTTCCTCGGCTTCGGCGCCAGCATGGTGACCGGCCAGACCATCGTGGTGGATGGCGGGCTGACGCTCTGATCGCAATCGCCGGATCGTCGGCTCTCACGCACCGCGCAGGATCATGTCGGCGCCCTTCTCGGCGATCATGATCGCGGTCGCGTTGGTGTTGCCGGAGACCACGGTCGGCATGATCGACGCGTCGATCACCCTGAGCGCCTCGATGCCGTGCACGCGCAGCGCGCTGTCCACCACCGCGTTGGTCTGCGGGCCCATCATGCAGGTGCTGGTCTGATGGAAAGTGGTGCCGGCGGTGGCGCGCACATGGTCCAGGATCGCCTCGTCGGTCTCCGCCTGCTTGCCGGGCAGGTATTCCTCGGTCACCAGGCGCTGCATCGCCGGGCTGGCGAACACGCGGCGGGCGATCTTCAGCGCCGCCACCATGGTGTCGCGGTCGGCCGGGGTGGAGAGGTAGTTGGCCATCATCGCCGGCGGCTGCGCCGGATCGGGCGTGCGAATACGTAGCCAGCCACGACTCTCCGGCCGGCAGGGGATGGCGACCAGCGTGCAGGCGGGGAATTTATGCATGCCTTCACCGGCCTTGTCGGAGCTGCCGGCGAGGAACTGGTATTCCACGTCCGGGCTTTCCAGTTCCGGCCGGGTCTTGGCGAACAGCCCGATCGGCGCGGCGCCCATCATCAGCGCGCCGGATCTGGCCAGCAGATACTGCATGCCGGTGAACGCCTGGCGGACCCAGCTATGGGAGATTTCGTTCACGGTATTGGCATGCTTGCAGCGATAGATCACCCGGCCGCCGAGATGGTCCTGCAGGTTCTCGCCCACCCCCGGCAGGTCATGCGCCACCGCAATGCCGAGCGATTGCAGCAGCGCGCCGGGGCCGATGCCGGAGAGTTGCAGCAGTTGCGGCGAGTTGATCGAGCCGCCCGACAGCAGCACCTCGCGGCGTGCCGAGACCCGGTGCAGCGCGCCGTTCTGGCTGTATTCCACCCCGACCGCGCGCTTGCCCTGCATGATGACGCGATGCGCCAGGGCGCGGATTTCAACGGTGAGGTTCGGCCGCTTCATCGCCGGGCGCAGATAGCCGACCGCGGCGCTGCACCGCTTGCGGCCGCGCACCGTGACCTGCAATGGCCCGACGCCTTCCTGGTCGGCGCCGTTGAAATCGGCGTTGAACTTGTAGCCCGCCTCCTGCGCCGCGGCGATGAAGGCGTCGTGCAGCTCGTGCGGCGAGCGCAGGTCGGAGACGGCGAGCGGGCCGTCGCTGCCGTGGAAGGCGTCGGCGCCGCGCTCCTGGCCTTCGGCCTTGCGGAAATACGGCAGCACGTCGTCATAGCTCCAGCCGGCATTGCCCATCTGCCGCCAGAGGTCGAAATCCTGCTTCTGGCCGCGGATATAGATCAGCCCGTTGATCGACGACGAGCCGCCCAGCACCCGGCCGCGCGGCCACGGGATGCGGCGGTTATGCATCTCCGGCTCGGGCTCGGTCTCGAATTTCCAGGCGACTTTCGGGTTGTAGATGTTGCGGTAGAAGCCGGCCGGGATATGGATCCACGGGTCGGTATCCTTGCCGCCGGCTTCCAGCAGCAGCACCCTGGTGTTCGGATCGGCGGTCAGCCGGTTGGCCAGCACGCAGCCGGCCGAGCCGGCGCCGACGATGATGAAATCGTATTCGCGGTCATTGGCCATGTGTGGGGCGTCCTCCGGCATTGCGGCCCATCGCGCGGGCTCGCGGCCAGCAAAGCACCCGGCTGGCATGGCGGCAATCCGCCACGGCGATGGCGGACCCATCCCGCGGTGCAAGCAGCGATCGCAAGGGCGTCGTCGGCCGGCGCCGCGACGGGGGTACCCTGTGCCCGGCGGCGGGTCCATGCCTATTCTGGCGGCTGCGAGACAGCAGCGGGAGGAAACGGATGCAACCACGCATCGTGGTGATGGGCGCCGGCGCGGTCGGCGGCTATGTCGGCGGGCATCTGTCGCGGCTGGGCCACGACATCACGCTGATCGACGCCTGGCCGGAGCATGTCGAGGCCGTGCGTGCCCACGGGCTCCATCTCTACGGCATGACCGAGGAGGAGCGGTGCACCGTGCATCCGCCGATCCTGCATCTGACCGAGGTGCAGTCGTTCGTGAAGCAGCGCCCGGTCGATATCGCGGTGATCTCGGTGAAATCCTACGATACCGAGTGGGCGACGCTGATGCTGCGGCAATATCTGGCGCCGGGCGGCTTCGTCGTCTCGCTGCAGAACTGCATCAACGAGGAACGCATTGCCGGCATCGTCGGCTGGGGCCGGGTGGTCGGCTGCATCGCCGCGGCGATCTCGGTGGACCTGTATGAGGCCGGACATATCCGCCGCACCGTGCCGAAGGGCGGCGCCGCGCATACCGTGTTCCGGGTCGGCGAGGTGCATGGCCGCAGCACCGAGCGGGTGCGGATGCTGGCCGAGATGCTGGCCGGCATCGACAGCGTGAAGGTGACGCAGAACCTGTGGGGCGAGCGCTGGTCGAAACTCTGCCTCAATGGCATGCGCAACGGCGTCTCGGCGGCGACCGGGCTGCCCGGCAACGAGATCGACCGCCACGACGCGATCCGCCGCTTCTCGATTCGACTGGGTGGCGAGGCGGTGCGCATCGGCCAGGCGCTCGGCTACCAGTTGGAGCATATCGGCAAGCTGGACCCGGAGAAACTCGCCCTTGCCGCCGAGGGCGATGCGGCCAGCCTCGCCGAGGTGGAGGCGATGATGCTCGCCGGCAGCAATGCCGCCGCCCGCAGCGAGCTGCAACGCCCGTCGATGGGCCAGGACATGCTGAAGGGGCGGCGCACCGAGATCGAGTTCATGAACGGCTTCATCGCCGACAAGGGCGCGGAGATCGGCCGGGCGGCGCCTGCGCATCGCCGGCTGACCGAGATCGTGCGGCGGATCGAACGCGGTGAAATGCAGCCGGACCCGAGCCATTTGATGGCGGCGTGATTCAAGCCGACCAGGCCATCCGCCAGATCGGCCGGCTGCCGCCGGGGTTGATGCCGGCTTCGCGAATTGCGAACCCGGCGCGCCGGTAGAAGGCCACCGCGCGCGGGTTCTCCTGGTTCACCAGCAGGTGCAGGCCGGCGGGCCGTTCCCGCTTCACCGCGTCCAGCAGAGTGCCGCCGATGCCGTGGCCGGAATGGGCGGGGTGGACGGCAAGCTGCTCGATCAAGCCGGTGGCGGGAAACCAGCTCAGGAAGCCCACCACCCTGGTATCCGCAACCGCGCACAGTGTCACCGCGCCGGCGTCGTGCAAATTTTCCAGATGCGGTGCGAGCCAGGCCCGCCGTGCCGTGAAATCGATCTCCGGCATGGCCGCCTGCCAGGCCGCGACCCAGAGCGCCTGGATCGCCGGCAGGTCGGCCGCGCGCATCGGACGGAGCAGGACGGGCATGCCCGCCACTTGGCGCAGGACGCTGCCGCGCGCAAGCCGCGCTTGCATCCGCGCCGGCCTCGGCCAAGCTTGCG
>DATJEA010000579.1:0-9291 GCA_035497095.1 Acetobacteraceae bacterium
GGATTTTCCGCACGCCATGGTGTTGCTGCCGGACCGGCAGCCGCGGCCGCCGTTGATTGTGTTTGCGCATAATGTCGAAGCGGAGATATTCGAGCGCCATGCCGCGGTTGCGGCGCCAGGCTGGCGGTTCATCTGGCGCGATCAGGCGCGCAAGATGAGGGCGTTCGAGGGAGCCGCGCTGCGCCAGGCCAGGAGCGTGATCGCGGTCTCCGAGCGTGACGCGATTGCGCTGCGGCGCGACTATGCGCTGGATCGGGTGACCCATGTGAACACCGGCGTCGACCTCGACTATCATCGCTTCATGCCACCGGCGACACCCGCCGCCGGGGGGGGCACGGTGGTGTTTTGCGGCGCGATGGACTGGCAGGCCAATGTCGACGGCATTGCGTTTCTGATGGATGCGGTCTGGCCACTGCTGCTGCGCGATCGGCCGCAGATTCGCGCGGTGATCGTCGGGCGCAATCCGCCGAAATCGCTGGCCGAGAAGGCGGCGAAGCGCGGGGTCGCCTTCCAGTTCACCGGCTACGTCGATGATATCCGCGACTATGTTGCCGCGGCGGATGTGTACGTCATTCCGCTGCGCGTCGGCAGCGGCACGCGGATCAAGGCGTATGAGGCGATGGCGACCGGCCGGCCGGTGGTGTCCACCTCGGTTGGGATTGAGGGACTGGCGGTGCAACCCGAGCAACATTACCTGGTCGCCGACGATGCCGAGACCTTCGCCGCCTCGATCCTGCGCCTGCTCGACGATGCGGCGTTGCGGACTCGCCTGTGCACCGCCGCGCATCAGTTGCTGGAGGAGCATTTCTCCTGGCAGCAGGTTGCCCGGCAGTTCGAAGCCGAGTGCCTGAGCGCGGTTGGGTGAGCGCAGTTGGGTGAGCGGGGGCCGACCCGTCGCGAGATCAAGCCGCTGACGTCGCTGCGCGGCATTGCCGCCATGGCGGTCGTCGCGCAACATTTCTCGGCCACCGCGCAGTCACTGACTCCGACAACGATACCATCGCTGGTGCCGCACGGCTATATGGCCGTTGATTTCTTCTTTGTGCTGAGCGGCTTCATCATGTGCTACACTTATTTGGAGTCGTTTAAGTCTCCGAGTTGGCGGAATTACGGGGATTTTCTATCCAAGCGCATCGCGCGCATATTGCCGCTGCACACATTTGCGCTGGTGGCGATGCTGCTGCTGGCGCAGCTCAGTCTGACCATGGTCGGGCATAATGTGTTTTTCGGTTTCGTGCCGACGGCCGGCGATCTGCTCGGCAATCTGGCGATGCTGCAGGGGCTCGGGGTCGGTCGCAATGTGAATGCGCCGTCCTGGTCGGTGAGTTGTGAGTTCGCGGTCTATTTTTTCTTCCCGCTGCTGGTGATTGCCATGTTCAGGGCCGGGCGCCTCGGCCGGCTGGTGACGGTCAGCATCGCGCTGCTGCTGCTGGCCTATGTTGCCTCGCTGCATCCGCGGCTTGGCCTGGGCTCGGACGATCCGTTGCACGCCATGATACGCTGTGCGGCGGAATTCATTCTCGGGATGGCGGCATATCGCCTGTTCGCCGCGCCACGTTTCGCGCGGCTGCTGGCCAGCGAATGGGTTCTGGCGGCTTTGTATGCGTCCGGCCTGGCGCTGCTGGCGCTGCGTCTCGACCTGCCGCTGGCGTTGCTGTTTCCGCTGCTGGTGGCGGCCACGGCGCGCAATACTGGCCGTATCGCGGTGTTGCTGTCGCGCCCGCTGCCGTATTTCCTCGGGGTGATTTCCTACTCGATCTATCTGATCCACGCGCCATTCCGCCCGATCGAGCTTGGGCTGGTGCAGCTGCTGCACCCCGAACCGATCGGCCCGGTCGCGGCGCTGATGTTGGCCGCGGCGGGGTCGATTTCGGTGATCCCGTTCGCCTGGCTCACCTATACCTGGGTGGAGCGGCCGGCGCGGACCGCGATCCGTCGGCTGGCCCGCCCGCGCGTGGTCGGCATCGGCCAATGATCCGCGCTCCGATCGGTGTCGCGCACCGACTGAGGCTCGGCGCCAACCGCATCACAGCAGCGCGCCGACCTGCCGCGCCAGCTCCTCCGGTGTGGCGCGGATATCGACGACGAACGGGCTTTCGTCCGGCCCCGGCTCCTCCAGCGTGGCGAACTGGCTGTCGAGCAGGCTCGATGGCATGTAGTGGCCGCGCCGTTTGGCCAGCCGCCCGGCGATCAGCGCCTGATCGCCGCGCAGGAACACCAGGCGGACGTCCTGGCGCGGGCCGATCAGGATATCCCGATAGGCCCGCTTCAGCGCCGAGCAGGTGACCAGGCCGGACTGGCCGGCGGCGCGCCAGCCGTCGATCACCGCGGCGATGGCGTGCAGCCACGGCCAGCGGTCCTCGTCGGTGAGCGGGTGGCCCTCGGACATCTTGGCGACATTTTCCGGCGGATGTAGCGCGTCGCCCTCCTGGTACGGCACGCCGTGCGCCTCGGCGACCAGTTTGGCCACCGTGGTCTTGCCGCAGCCGGAGACGCCCATCAGCACCAGGACGGTCACTTCTCCGGCAACTCGACATGGCCGCCGAAGCCGTAGCGCATCGCCGACAGCATCTTCTCGCCGAAATTATGCTCCTGGCGGGAGCGGAAGCGGGCGAACAGCGCCGCGGCCAGCACGTTGACCGGGGTGGCCTGCTCCACCGCCGCTTCGATGGTCCAGCGGCCTTCGCCGGAATCGGCCACGTCGCCGGTGAAATGGTCCAGCTTCTCGTCCTTGGCCAGGGCGCTGGCCGACAGGTCGAGCAGCCAGGAGGAAATCACGCTGCCGCGCCGCCAGACCTCGGCGATGTCGCCCATGTTGAGGTCGAAGCGCTCGCCGTCCGGCAAGTCCTTGAGGTTGCGGTTGCGCAGCACGTCAAAGCCCTCGGCGATCGCCTGCATCATGCCGTACTCGATGCCGTTATGCACCATTTTCACGAAATGGCCGGAGCCGCAGGGGCCGGTGTAGAGATAGCCCTGCTCGGCCCGCTTATCGCGCCCGTCGCGGCCCTCGGTGCGCGGAATGTCGCCCAGGCCGGGGGCCAGCGCCGCGAATACCGGGTCCATATGCTCGAACGCGGCGCGCTCGCCGCCGATCATCAGGCAGTAGCCGCGCTCCAGCCCCCAGACGCCGCCGGAGGTGCCGCAATCCATGTAGCGCACGCCGCGTTTGGCCAATTCCCGCCCGCGCCGCACGTCGTCCTTGAAGTGGCTGTTGCCGCCGTCGATCAGGATGTCGCCCTTGTCCATCATGCCGCCGACCTGCTGCACCGCATGCTCGGTGATCTCGCCGGAGGGCAGCATCACCCAGGCGGCGCGTGGGCGCTGGTCCAGCTTCTCGACCAGATCGGCCAGCGAGGTGGCGGCAACCGCGCCCTGCTCGACCAGCGGCCCGGCCGCCTTGGCGTTCTTGTCGAATACCACACAACTATGGCCGGCCTGCATCAGACGGCGGGCGATATTGGCGCCCATGCGGCCCAACCCGATCACTCCGATTTGCATCTCAAGGGTCTCCTTTATGATGGGCTTTTAGGTCGGAAGGCAGGGCGGCCAAGGCAAGGCCTTCTTTTTGTGAACAAAAAGAAGCTTTTTCATTCGCCTCGCAACAGCGGAGGGGTGGAGCATCCAGACTCTCCACGTCTCACTGTTGCAAGGCGAATGAAGTTTTTTGCTCTTTTTTCCAAAGAGAGACCTTGCTTATCCAGCCAGACACGACAATCCGCCATCCACCGGCAGACAAATCCCCGTGATATAGCTGGCGTCATCGGAGGCGAGGAACGCCGCCGCGCGCGCCACGTCCCAGGCGTCGCCCTGGCGGCCGATCGGTGCCATGGCGTCGCGCGAGCGGGCCATTTCGGTGCTGTTGGCGTATTGGCTGGCCAGTTGTTTCTCGATCATCGGGGTGCGCATCAGGCCGGGCATGATGGTGTTGGCGCGGATGCCCTGGCGAGCGTGCTGGATGGCCAGCGCGCGGGTGAACTGGTTCAGCGCCGCCTTCGAGGCGTAGTAGCTGTAATACGGATACGGATTGATCTGCACCGCGGCGATCGAGGAGATGTTGATGATCACCCCGCGCCGCTGCCGGCGCATCACCGGGATCACCCGGCGGCAGGTGCGGTAGACGCTGCTGAGGTTGACGTCGATCACCTTTTGCCAGCGCGCCTCGGTGATGTCCTCCAGCGCGCCGGTGTCGGTGATGCCGACATTGTTGTGCAGCACGTCGATGCGGCCGAAGCGGGCGAGGGTGGCCTCCACGGCGCGGCTGATGCTGTCGGCGCTGGTCACGTCGGCCTGCTGGGCCAGCGCTTCGTGGCCTTCCAGCGCGATGATGTCGACGGTTTCCTGGGCGGCCTGGGTGAACTGGTCGACGGCGACGACGCGGGCGCCTTCGCGGGCGTAGTTGACCGCGGCGGCCTTGCCGTTGCCCCAGCCGGGGCCGGAGGAGCCGGCGCCGAATACCAGGGCGACGCGGTCTTGCAGGCGGAGCGGGCGGCTGGGTGCTTCAGGCAACGCGGTCACCTTTCTTGATCTGCACGGCGCGGTTGTCGACCGCCGGGAGCATTTTGGCCGGGTCGCGGGTGACCACCAGGTCGATCACCGTTGGGCCGTCGCCGGCCAACCCGGTGGCCAGCGCGGCGGCGAGGGTGCCTGGCTGCTCGACGCGGATGCCGCGCACCCCCATGGCCTCGGCGATGCCGGCGTAGTTGGTCTCGGCGAGGTCGGAGGCGTGGTAGCTGCCGGGGCCGTACATCAGGTGCTGCAGCGCCTTCACGTAGCCGGAGGCGGCGTTGTTTACCACCACGATGGTGAAGGACAGGTTGAGCCGGCGGGCGGTTTCCAACTCGCCGAGCATCATGTTGAAGCCGCCGTCGCCGGTGATGCTGACCACTTTGCGGCCGGGGGCAGCGAGTGCGGCACCGATCGCCCCTGGCAGGCCGTAGCCGATCGACGCGAAACCGCGATCCGGCACGAAGCCGCGTCCGGGCGCCTTGGTGTCGTAGAGCAGCCCGCCCCAATGCGCGGCGAACCCGCCATCGGCGACCAACACGGCGTCCGCCGGCATGATCAGGTTCAACTCATGCATCAGGCGGGCCATGCTGACCGGGGTTTCGTCGCTGGTCAGGCGCGGCTGCACGCCGGTCCGCCATTCGGCCATCTTGCCGGCGACGGCGGCGGCGTGGCCGGCCTGGCGGGCGGCGATAGCGGCGGCCTGCGGGGTGAGCAGCGCGTGCAGTTCGGCGATGGTGTCGCGCACGTCGCCCCACAGGCAGAGCTCCGGCTCGGCGGTGCGGCCGAATTCCTCGGCGACGATGTCGATATGCAGGATGGTCTTGCCGGCCGGCGGCACGGTGAAGCGCTTGGTGGCGATCTCGCCGAGCTTGCAGCCGGCGACGATGATCAGGTCGGAGTCGGCGATGAAGGCGTTGGCGATGCGGTCGTAGCGGCCGAACAGCCCGGCGCTGAGCGGGTCGGTGCAGGGGATGGCGCCCTTGCCGGTCATGGTGTGGGCGACCGGCAGGTTCAGCGCGCGGGCGAAATCGGTCAGCACGTTGGCCGCACCGCTCAGATGCACGCCGCCGCCGGCCAGCAGAATTGGGCGTTCGGCGCCGGCGATCAGCCGCACGGCGGCGGCCATCGCGCTGGCGGCGGGGCGGCAGCGCAGGCTGGGGGCGGCTTCGCAGGCCGGATCGGCGTGGAAGGCGTCGGGCTCGAAGCCGTGGGTGGCGTGGCAGACATCCTCCGGCACATCCACCACCACCGGGCCGGGGCGGCCGGAAGTGGCGACCCGGAAGGCGCGGCGCAGCAGTTCCGGGATGCGGGCGATGCTCTCGATGCGGATCAGCTCCTTGCAGGCCGGGCGGAGGATGTCGGTCTGCCGGCTCTCCTGGGTCATGTTCTTCCAGGCGTGCTCGCGATGGGTGTCGCCGACCAGCACCACCAGCGGCGAGCCGGCGTTGAGCGCCTCGACCAGGCCGGTGACCAGGTTGGTCGCTCCCGGGCCGAGCGTCGCGTCGCACAGGCCGACGCGGCCGGTGACCTTGGCGTAGGCATCGGCGATGAAGATCGCGGCCCGCTCGTCGTTGATCAGGTGATGCGGCAGGCCGAGGCGGCGGGCGGCGTCGTAGAACGGCAGCAACTGGAAGCCGCCCATGCCGAACATCGCGCCGCCGTTGAACGCCTGGATCATGCGGGCGAGGGCCTCGCCGCCGGTCATCTCATTGGTCATGTGCGGCGTTCCATCATGCGGCGGGCGGCGGCGGCGATTGCGAGGGGTGTGACGCGTACGGCGTTTTCCAGCGTCGGGGCGTAGCCGATCGGCGCGCGCGGGGCGCCGAGCCGGGCCACCCTGGCGCCGGTATGCTCGGCGACGGTGGCGGCGATCTCGGCGCCGAAGCCGGCCACCGCGACCGCCTCATGCGCCACCAGCAGCCGGCCGGTGCGGGCGGCACTGTCCAGCACCGCCGTCCGGTCCCACGGCCACAGCGTGCGCAGGTCGAGCAGGTCGACGCCGATGCCGTCCGCCGCCAGCGCCTCGGCGGCCTCGGCGCAGGCGTGCAGCTGCGCCGACCAGGAGACCAGGGTGATATCGCCGCCGGCCCGCACCCGCCGGGCGGCTCCGAACGGCAGCAGATGCTCGCCGTCCGGCACCTCGCCCTCCAGCGGCCAGAGATTCTTGTGCTCCATCAGCACCACTGGATCATCGCAGCGGATCGCGCTGGCCAAGAGGCCCTTGGCGTCGGCCGGGGTGGCGGGGCAGGCGACCACCAGGCCGGGGATATGCGCGTACCAGGCCTCCAGCGACTGCGAGTGCTGCGCCGCCGAACTGCGCCACATGCCGATCGGCTCGCGCACCACCAGCGGCACCCGGCCCTGGCCGCCGAACATGAAGCGCGCCTTGGCCGCCTGGTTGACCAGTTCGTCGACGGCGCAGAGCGCGAAATCGGAGAACCGCATCTCCACCACTGGCCGCGTGCCCATCAGCGCGGCGCCGACCGCGACCCCCAATATCGCCGCCTCGCTGATCGGCGCATCGCTGATCCGCTCGGGGCCGAATTCGGCGGCGAGGCCGGCATATTGGCCGAACACGCCGCCGCGCCCGAGATCCTCGCCCAGCGCCCAGACCAACGGATCGCGGCGCATCTCCTCGGCCAGCGCGGCGCGGCCGGCGGCGAGATAGGTCATGCGCGGCATCAGAACGCCGCCTGCAACGGCGAGCCGACATCCTGCACGTCGCGGAACGCCTCGGCCGCGTCAGGATAGGCGGCGGCGACGGCGGCGGCGTAGGCGGTTGCCATTTCGGCCTCGGCGGCGGCCCGGTCGGCGGCGAGGTCGGCCTCGGCCACGCCGGCGCCGCGCAGCAATTCGGCGGCGCGGGTGATCGGCTCCTCCAGCCGGCGCGCCTCGACCTCCTCGGCCGGCCGGTAGGCTGCCGTATCGGCGCCGGTGTGCCCGGTCAGCCGGTAGGTGCGGGCGTGCAGAAAGCGCGGCCCGCCGCCGCCGCGCACCTGGGCGATCAACGATTGCGCCGCGGCATCCACCGCCAGGATGTCGTTGCCGTCGACCTCCTCGGTGGCGATGCCGATCGCCCGCGCCCGCGCGCCGGGGCCGGGTCCGGCGGTCATGCTGGCGGTGCGGGTGGTGGCCGCGAAGCCGTTATCCTCGCAGACGAACAGCACCGGCAGCGCGAACACCGAAGCCCAGTTCAGCCCCTCCAGGAACGGCCCGCGATTGATCGCGCCGTCGCCGAAGATGCAGCACACCACGCGATCCTCGCGCTTCAATTTGATCGCGTGCGCGGCCCCGGTGGCGATCACGATATTGGCGCCGACCACGCCGTTCGCCCCCAGCATGCCGACGCTGAAATCGGCGATATGCATCGAGCCGCCCTTGCCGCCGCAGGTGCCGCCGACCCGGCCGAGCAACTCGCGCAGCATCGCCTCGCTGTCCGCCCCCTTGGCCAGGGTATGGCCGTGGCCGCGATGGGTGGAGAGCAGGATGTCGTCGCGCCGCAGCGTGCCGACCACGCCGGCCGCCACCGCCTCCTGCCCGATCGACGGATGGATGGCGCCCAGCACCACCTTCTCGGCCAGCCCGCGCAGCGCCGCCTGCTCCAGCGCGCGGATGCGCCACATCAGCCGGTGCTGCGCGCGCAGCCGGTCGAGGTCGAAATTGCGCGGTGCCAGGCTCCCGGATGGTAGACTCCTCCCGGATGGCAGACTCCTCCCGGATGGCAGGCTCATGGACGTCTCCGCATTCTTGGTGCAAGCGGGTATCGTGTTGCTAGCACCCTGCCGTAGCCGCGTCCATGCGAGGCGACCATGCCCGAACCCGCGATCGTAACCGCCCCCACCGCGACCAGACTGCCGCCCGAGGCGCGCGGCGGCGTGCTGGTCACCGGCTCGCATGGCGGCGTCTATCCCGGCCGGCTGGCGGTGCTGGCCGGCGTGCGGGCGGCGATCTTCCACGACGCCGGCATGGGGCTGGCGCAGGCCGGCATCGGCGCGCTGGCGCTGCTGGAGCGGCTGGGGATCGCCGCGGCCGCGGTCTCGCACCTGTCGGCACGGATCGGCGATACCGCCGATATGTTGGCGCGCGGCGCGATCAGCGCGACCAACGGCCCGGCGGCGGCGTCCGGCGTGCTGCCCGGCATGCCCTGCGCCGAGGCGGCGCACCTGCTACGGTCGGCAGCATGGCGGGATGCAATGCCACCGCCCGCCGAGGAAGCGCGCAGCGTCGATGCCTCCGGCGCGCGGCCGCTGGTTCTGATCGACTCGGCGGCGATGGTCGATCCGGCCGCCGACATCGGCGCGGTGATCGTCACCGGCTCGCATGGCGGGCTGGTCGGCGGCGTGCCCTCGATGGCGCTGCGGGCCGAGGGCTTCGCCGCCGCGTTCAACGACGCCGGCTTCGGCATCGAGCAGGCTGGCATCGGCCGCCTCGCCGCGCTGGAGGCACGCGGCATCGCCGCCCTCACCGTCGCCGCCGCCAGCGCCCGCATCGGCCAGGCCCGCTCGACGCTGGAGGACGGCATAATCTCGGCGGTCAACCCCACCGCCGCGCGCTTGGGCGCGATCGTCGGCCAGCCAGCCAAAGCCGTGCTGATCGCCTGGACTCACATATCGCCCAGACTCACATAAGTGATCTCACCTAAGTGATGCACACACGCAGGAGCCACCGATGAGCACACCGCCGCGCGACGTCGCCGAAATCCGCAACTGGCACGCCCATGTGTATTTCGACCCCGCCACCCGCGCCATCGCCGCCGAACTGCGCGGGCAGGTGGCCGAGCGCTTC
>DATJEA010000580.1:0-1623 GCA_035497095.1 Acetobacteraceae bacterium
CGGCGCTGGACGTGTCGGTGAAGGCGCAGATCGTCAATCTGCTGTCTGATTTGCAGGACGAACTCGGCCTTGCCCTGCTGTTCATCAGCCACGACCTGGCGATCGTCGAGCATCTGACCCACCGGGTGGTGGTGATGTATCTCGGCAAGATCGTCGAGGTGGCCGACCGTGCGGTGCTGTTCGGCACCCCGCATCACCCCTATACCCGCGCCCTGCTCTCGGCCGAACCGGTGCCGGACCCGACCGCGCCGCGCAACCGGATCATTCTGCGCGGCGACGTGCCGAGCCCGATCAACCCGCCCAAGGGCTGCCGGTTCCACACCCGCTGCCCGTTCGTATTCGACCGCTGCCGGGTCGAGGAACCGCTGCTGCGCGACCGCGGGCGAGGGCAATTATCGGCCTGCCATCTCGATGTGGTGCCGGACACCGTGCCGACGCACGCCGCCGCCTAGGGCGCCGGTTTTGCCGGTGGCGACGTTACGCGGCTTGACCGTAGGCCGGGCGGGTGACAACACTCAGCAAATGCGCGGCGCCGCTGCGGCGGTTGCGGCTTGAACAGCTTGGGAGGGAGAAGGCGATGCCTCAGGTGACGCTAACAGTGAACGGCAAGAGCGCATCCGTCGAAGTCGAGGGGCGCACCCTGCTGGTGGAATTGCTCCGCGAGAAGCTCGGGCTGACCGGCACCCATGTCGGCTGCGACACCAGCCAGTGCGGCGCCTGCGTGGTGCATGTCGACGGCAATTCGGTGAAGTCCTGCACCATGCTGGCGGTCCAGGCCGATGGCTGCGCGGTGACCACCATCGAGGGTCTGGCCAAGGCCGACGGCACGCTGCACCCGATGCAGGAGATGTTCCGCGAGCATCACGCGTTGCAGTGCGGCTTCTGCACCCCGGGCATGGTGATGAGCGCCATCGACCTGGTGGCCAAGCATCCGCAGGGGCTGACCGAGCAGGAAATCCGCGACGGGCTGGAGGGCAATCTCTGCCGCTGCACCGGCTACCACAACATCGTCAAGGCGATCGCCGCGGCGCAGCCATTGATGCACGCGGCGGCCGCCGAATAGCAGCCGGATTCGCTACCGGGGAGGGCGCGCCCTCCCGCCTGCTGGTCGAGGAACAAGCCGCAAAGACGGATCGCGCGGCACCCTTCACGGGGCGCTTGCCGCACACCGCCGCATCAAGGGGGGCTCCATGAACGCACCGTTCGAAGGCATTGGCGCATCCGTCCGCCGCAAGGAGGACCTCCGCTTCATCAGTGGCCACGGTCACTATACCGACGACATCAACCGCCCGTTCCAGTTGCACGCCTACATCAAGCGCAGCGACCGGCCGCATGCCAGGATCGTGTCGATCGATACGGCGGCGGCGAAGGCATCGCCCGGCGTGGCGGCGGTGTTCACCTCGGCCGATCTCGGCGCGGTCGGCGGCCTGCCCTGCGGCTGGCAGATCCACAGCAAGGACGGCTCGGCGATGATCGAGCCGAAGCACCCGATGCTGGCCGAGGGCAAGGTGCGCCATGTCGGCGACCCGATCGTGCTGGTGGTCGCCGAGACCCTGCAGCAGGCCAAGGATGCCGCCGAGAAGCTCAATATCGTGCTGGATGACCTGCCGGCCGTGGCCGGGG
>DATJEA010000581.1:0-2213 GCA_035497095.1 Acetobacteraceae bacterium
CCTGGCGCAGCGGCGGCGGGACCCGAAGTTCACCGCCGAGGAGGATGGCGTGCTCTACCCGCGGGCCGGCACGCTGGGCGGCTGCACGGCGCATAACGCGATGATCCTGATGCGGCCGCCGCCGGAGGACTGGGACGCTATCGCCGCACTCACCGGCGATGCGTCGTGGAAAGCGGCGGCGATGCAGCATTGGTTCCGCCGGTTGGAATCATGCCGGCACCGGCCGCTGCTGCGGTTGCTGTCGCGGCTTGGGATCGATCCGTCGCGGCATGGCTGGGATGGCTGGCTGCCGAGCGAGCGGGCTGCGCCGCTGGCGGTGTTGCGCGATCTGAGGCTGGTGCATGCGCTGGCCGGTTCGGCATTGCTGGCCTTCGCGCAGGGCGGCCGGCTGTGGCGCCATTTACGCTGGCTGCTGCGCGGCCGGGCCGACCCGAATGACTGGCGCCCGTTGCGGGCGCGCGCCGACGGCCTGATCTACACCCCGCTCGCCACCGACCGGCACCACCGCAGCGGCGCGCGCGAGCGGGTGCTGGCGGTGGCGGCGCGGCACCCTGACCGGCTGCATGTGCTGCTGCATGCCTTGGTCACCCGGGTGCTGCTGGATAGCCAGCAACGCGCGGTTGGCGTGGAGTGCCAAATGGGTGAACGGCTCTACCGTGCCGACCCCAACCCCGCCGTCGCACCCGGTGAACGGCGTTGCCTGCGGGCGCGGCGCGAGGTGATCCTGGCCGGCGGCGCCTTCAACACGCCGCAACTGCTGATGCTGTCCGGCATTGGCGAGGCCGCCGAACTGGCCCGTCACGGCATCGCCTGCCGGGTCGACCTGCCCGGTGTCGGGCGCAACCTGCAGGATCGCTACGAGGTCGGGGTGGTCAACCGCATGGGCTTCCCGGCCTGGCGGGTGCTGCGGGGCGCGCGGTTCCGCCGCGGCGACCGGCAATGGCAGCGGTGGGAACGAGGGCAGGGTATGTATGTCTCGAACGGCGCCGCCATCGCGCTGACCCGCCGCTCCACTGCCGCACGGCGCGGGCCGGACCTGTTCTTCATGGCTCTGCTCGGC
The DNA here is from genome assembly GCA_035497095.1 of Acetobacteraceae bacterium. GTDB lineage: Bacteria > Pseudomonadota > Alphaproteobacteria > Acetobacterales > Acetobacteraceae > 70-18. The sequence goes on from DATJEA010000581.1 coordinate 1,061, forward strand.
GAGTTCCGCGGCTATTTCCCCGGCTATTCGCGCCTGATCGCCGAGCGGCAGAATTGTCTCACCTGGGCGATCCTGAAGGCACACACCGCCAACCGCGCCGGCCGGGTGCGTCTGGCCAGCGCCGACCCGCGCGATCGGCCGCTGGTGGATTTCCACTATTTCGAGGACGGCGACGATCCGGGCGGCAGCGATCTCGCTGCCGTGGTGGAGGCGATCCGCAGCGTACGCCGGATGACCGCGCCGATGCTGCGCGAAGGGCTGATCGCTGCCGAGGAATTGCCGGGGCCGGACGTGCAGTCCGATGCCGAACTGGCGGGCTTCGTGCGCGACCATGCCTGGGGCCATCATGCCTCGTGCAGTTGCGCCATCGGGCCGCGCGTGCAGGGCGGGGTGCTGGACAGCGCGTTCCGGGTGCATGGCACCAGCGGGCTGCGGGTGGTGGATGCGTCGGTGTTTCCGCGCATTCCCGGCTTCTTCATCGCCTGCGCGGTTTACATGGTCGCCGAGAAGGCGGCCGCCCTGTTGCTGCGCGAGGCGGCGCCATGAGTCCGCGCGCGGCGCTGCATCGCGCATTGATCGGGCTGTTGCACAGTGAGCGGCGGGTTGATCCGTTCTTTCGCCCGGCCGTCGATGCGCTGCTGCGCCCGCCGGTCGCCGCCCTCGTGCAGGCGCTGCTGCTGCATCGGCAGGGCGCGGTGGCGCTGGCGTTGGCCGAAGAGCGCGAGTTGCCCGTCGAGGCCGCCTGCGTCGAGGCGATCATCGACGCGATGGCCGCCCAGATGCGCGCCCGCTACCAGCCGGGCGACTACCAGCGCGCCGGCAACACCAAGACGCACGGCGTGCTGCGCGGCCGCTTCGAGGTGCTGCCTGGTCTGCCGCCGCGCCTGCGTCACGGGTTGTTCGCCATGCCCGGAAGTTACCCGGCCTGGGTGCGCTTGAGCGGCCCCGGCCCGGACAGCCCGCCGGATATCGAGGATATCGGCGTGCTCAGCATCGGCGTGAAGGTGATGGGAGTGCCAGGGCCGAAGCTGCTGGAGGACGAGCGCCACACGCAGGATTTCAGCGGCATTAGCACCCCGACCTTCACCACCCCCAACGTGGTGGAGAATGCCAAGTTGCAGGCCGCCATCCTCACCGGCCTGCCGCTGTTCTA
>DATJEA010000582.1:0-6593 GCA_035497095.1 Acetobacteraceae bacterium
CAGCGCTTTTTTGAAAAAAAGCGCGCAAAAAACTTCATTCGCCTTGCAACCTCGGACGGACGGAGAGGGCGGAGTCTCCAAACCCAGGGCGCGAAGCGCCGTCATGAAGTTTTTTTGCTTCTTTTTGTTCACAAAAAGAAGACCTTCCTTGCCTCCCTCCGCTGGGCATCAACACGCAGCGCGACAAGAGCCCAAAAGAACCGCTTGCTTCCTGCAACGCCGCTGTCGCGCGAGGCGCGGTTCATCACGGCGAATGGTCATTCGGCGAGTTCCATCAGCAGCTTGGCGGTTTCCAGCGGCGCGGTGATCATCGCGTCGTGGCCGGTCTCGAGTTCCCGGTAGCCCCAACGCGGCTGTTCGCGTGCCCAGGTGCGGGAGGGGGCGAGGCTGGCGGTGGCCGGGCGGGTGCAGGCGATATAGGTGCAGGGCAGGCCGTTGCCGAGCGGGTGGGCCAGGCGCACCCGGTTTTCGAAGGTTGCGAACGGGTGCGGGGTGAGCAGGCGGTTGACCCGGTCGGCCTTTTTGCCGGCCGGCACGCCGAAACTCTCGGCCGGCGGCGGCGGCAGGAACAGGTTGCCATGCTCGGCCGCCTGCGCCCGGCGCTGGGCGACCAGTTCCGGCGGCGTGGTGTCGAACGCGGACTGGCCGTTCTGCACGATGCGGCTGTCGAGGAAGATCAACTGGCGGATGCGGGCGGGGATGCGATCCGCCGCGCCGGCCAGCGCGATGCCGCCGAAGCTGTGGCCGACCAGCACCGCGTCGGAGACTTCGCTGTAGCGGATATGCTCGACGAGATCCTCGATGAAGGTCTCGACGGTGATCGACGGGCTGAGCAGATGGTGGCGCTCGCCGAGGCCGGTCTGGGTCGGGGTGGTGACCTGGTGGCCGTGCTGGCGCAGCAGGCGCGCCACCTCGCGCCAGCACCAGGCACCATGAAACGCGCCGTGCAGCAGGACGAAACTATGTGATGCCATGGTGCCTCCCCGGTATTCCGCCGCAGTTTTGCTTGGCGGGCGGTGCGAGGCAAGGGCGGGAGGTTTTCAGCCGATGGGATGGGCGCGAAGGCGGGGTCAGGTGGCGGCGGCGAGCTTGTCCTGGGTCCTGGTGTCGAAGTCGGCGGCGTCGTGGCGCTCGTGCAGTTGCTGCGAGGGCTCGCCGCTGAGGCGGTTGACGATGCGGCCGCGCTTCACCGCGGGGCGGGCGGCGATCTCGTCGGCCCAGCGCTGCACGTTGGTGTAGCTGGCGACATCGAGGAACTCGCCGGCGCCGTAGAGCAGGCCCTTGGCGAGGCCGCCATACCAGGGCCACACCGCGATGTCGGCGATGGTGTAGTCCGGCCCGGCGAGGAAGCGGCTTTCGGCGAGGCGGCGGTCCAGCACGTCGAGCTGGCGCTTCACCTCCATGGCGAAGCGGTCGATGGCGTATTCGATCTTGGTCGGCGCATAGGCGTAGAAATGGCCGAAGCCGCCGCCGAGATAGGGGGCGCTGCCCATCTGCCAGAACAGCCAGGACAGGCATTCGGCGCGGGCGGCAGGCTGGGTGGGCAGCAGGGCGCCGAATTTCTCCGCCAGATGCACCAGGATGGCGCCGGATTCGAACACCCGGATCGGGGTGGGGCCGCTGCGGTCGAGCAGGGCGGGGATTTTGGAGTTCGGGTTGATGGCGACGAAGCCGCTGCCGAACTGGTCGCCGTCGCCGATGCGGATCAGCCAGGCGTCGTATTCGGCGCCGTGGTGGCCGAGGGCGAGGAATTCTTCCAGCGCGATGGTGATCTTCTGGCCGTTCGGGGTGCCGAGCGAATAGAGCTGCAGCGGGTGCTTGCCGACCGGGAGTTCCTTGTCGTGGGTGGGGCCGGCGATCGGGCGGTTGATATTGGCGAAGCGGCCGCCATTCGCCTTGTTCCAGGTCCAGACGGCGGGCGGGGTGTATTCGGGCGACGTGGTCATGCGAAGCGGCTCCGGAATGGCGGGCGGGACCCTGGGTTGGGGTGCATGTTACATCGTGCGCCGGGCGGCACATACCACCCCCTGGCGCGTCTTGCGTTCCCGGATGAACGCGGCAAGCTGGCGGGCACATAACAGGGGCTTCAGCATGCACACCATTCCGCTCGGGCGTTCCGGCCTCGCCGTGCCGCCGATCATCTTCGGCTGCAACGTGTTCGGCTGGACAGTGGACAAGGCGCAGGCGTTCAAGCTGCTGGACGCGCTGGTGGAGGCCGGGCTGAACGCGCTGGACACCGCGGACATGTATTCCACCTGGGTGCCGGGCCATAGCGGCGGCGAATCCGAGACTATCATCGGGGAATGGCTGAAAGCGCGCGGGCGCCGCAACGACGTGCTGGTGCTGACCAAGGCCGGCATGAACATGCCGGACAAGGGGATCGGGCTCTCGGCCGCCTATCTGACCCGGGCGGTGGAGGACTCGCTGGTGCGCCTCGGCATCGAGACGATCGACCTCTACCAGGCGCATCTGGACGACACCGTGACGCCGCATGAGGAGACGCTGGGCGCGTATCAGCGGATGATCGCGGCGGGCAAGGTGCGGGCGATCGGCGCGTCGAATTTCTCGGTGGAGCGGTTCAAGGGCGCGCTGGCGGCGAGTGCGGCGCACGGGCTGCCGCGCTACGAGACCATGCAGCCGCTCTACAACCTGATGGAGCGCGGCGTCGAGGCGGAGATGGCGCCGCTCTGCGCTGCCGAGGGGGTGGGGATGATCCCGTATTCCTCGCTGGCCTCGGGGTTCCTCTCCGGCAAGTATCGCGGCGAGAGTGACCTGGGCAAGAGTCCGCGCGGGGCGCGCAGCGCGGGGAAATACCTCACCGAGCGCGGGCACCGGGTGCTGGCGGCGCTCGATGCGGTGTCGGCACGCTATCGGGTGACGCCGGCGCAGGTGGCGCTGGCCTGGTTCAAGGGGCGGCCGGGGATGGCGGCACCGATCGCCAGCGTGACCTCGCTCGCGCAGTTGAGCGAACTGGTGAAGGCGGCGAGCCTGGTGCTGGATGCCGAGGCGGTGCAGGCGCTGGACCGGGCCAGCGCCTGACTTCAGTCGCGGGCGGCAGTACGCCGGCGACGGGCCGGGGCGGGGGAGTGGCGGGTCAGGCCGCGGCCGCCAGCTCGGCGTGGACCTGGGCGAGCAGCTGGAACGAGCGGCGGCGGGCGGCGTGGTCGAAAATCTGCGCCGTTACCATCAGCTCGTCGGCGTCTGTGCTGCCGATGAACGCCTGCAAGTCCCGTCGCACGGTGTCCGGCGCGCCGACGATGGAGCAGGTCAGCGCATTGTCCAGCATCATGCGGGCGCGCGGGTCGATCCGTGCGTCCATGTCGTCGACCGGGGGCGGCAGCTTGCCGGGGCGGCCGCTGCGCAGGTTGATGAAGGCCTGTTGCAGGGAGGAGAACAGCCGCTGGGCCTCGGCATCGGTATCGGCGACGAATACGTTGACGCCGAGCATGACATAGGGGGCCGCCAGCCGTTCCGAGGGCTTGAAGCGGGCGCGGTAGAGCGCCACGGCTTCGCGCATCTGGGCCGGCGCGAAATGCGAGGCGAAGGCGTAGGGCAGGCCGAGGATGGCGGCGAGTTGCGCGCCATAGGTGCTGGAGCCGAGGATCCAGACCGGCACCTCCAGCCCGGCGCCCGGTACCGCCTGCAACACCTGGCCGGGCTCGGCGGGGCGGAAATAGTTCAGCAGCTCCACCACGTCCTGCGGGAAATCCTCGCCCTGCGACAGATTGCGCCGGATCGCGCGGGCGGCGATCTGGTCGCTGCCGGGCGCGCGCCCGAGGCCGAGATCGATGCGGCCGGGGTGCAGCGCCGCCAGCGTGCCGAACTGCTCGGCGATCAGCAGCGGCGCGTGGTTCGGCAGCATGACGCCACCGGCACCGATGCGGATACGGCTGGTTCCGGCGGCGACATGGGCGAGTGCCACCGCGGTCGCGGCGCTGGCGATGCCGGGCATGTTGTGGTGCTCGGCCATCCAGTAGCGGTGGTAGCCGAGTGCGTCGGCATGCTGCGCGAGGTCGAGGGCGTTGCGCAGCGCCTGGCCGGCATCGCTGCCTTCCGGCACCGGGGCGAGGTCGAGGATCGACAGCGGGATGGTGCGGGGCATGGGGCGGCGCGCCTATCCGGTCACCGCGCCTTCGTTGGCCGGGCGGGCGAGGGTGGCGAATTTGGACAGCACGCCACGCCGGTAGCGCGGCGCCGGCTGCGTCCAGGCGGCGCGGCGGCGGGCGATTTCGGCCGCATCCACCTCCAGTTGCAGCAGCAGTTTGTGCGCGTCGATGGTGATGCGGTCGCCCTCTTGCACCAGCGCGATGGCGCCGCCGACATAGGCCTCCGGCGCGACATGGCCGACCACCATGCCCCAGGTGCCGCCGGAGAACCGCCCGTCGGTGATGAGGCCGACGATTTCGGCGAGGCCGCGGCCGACCAAGGCCGAGGTCGGCGCCAGCATTTCCGGCATGCCCGGCCCGCCTTTGGGGCCCAGATAGCGCAGCACCAGCACGTCGCCCGGCCTGATCTTGTCGGACAGGATCGCCTCCATCGCCGACTGCTCATCGTCGAACACGCGCGCCGGGCCGGTGATCACCGGGTTCTTCAGGCCGGTGATCTTGGCCACCGCGCCATCCTCGGCGAGGTTGCCGGTGAGGATGGCAAGATGCCCCTCGCGATAGATCGCCCGGTCGATCGGCTTGATGACGGCCTGGTCGGCGCGCGGCTGATCGGGCACGGCGGCCAGTTCCTCGCCCAGCGTGCGGCCGGTGACGGTCAGGCAATCGCCGTCGATCAGCCCGGCATTGAGCAGGATTTTCAGCACCTGGGGGATGCCGCCGGCCTGATGCAGGTCGACCGCCATATAGTGCCCGGACGGCTTCAGGTCGCACAGCACCGGCACCTTGCGGCGGACCCGTTCGAAATCCTGCAGCGTCCAGTCGAGCTCGGCGGCGTGCGCGATCGCCAGGTAATGCAGCACCGCATTGGTCGAGCCGCCGATCGCCATGATCAGCGCCACCGCGTTTTCGATCGAGCGGCGGGTGACGATGTCGCGCGGCTTGATGTTCCGCTTCACCGCCTCGACCAGCACGCGGCCGGATTCGGCGGCGCTGGCCAGCTTTTCGTGGTCGGGGGTCGCCATGGTGGAGGAATACAGCAGCGACATGCCGAGCGCCTCAAACGAGGAGCTCATGGTGTTGGCGGTATACATGCCGCCGCAGGCGCCATTGCCGGGGCAGGCATGCTGCTCGATGCCGTCGAAATCCTGCTGGCTCATCGTGCCGGCCATGAACGCGCCGACTGCCTCGAAGGCCGAGACGATGGACAGATCCTGCCCCTTCCAGTGGCCAGGCTTGATGGTGCCGCCATAGACGTAGATCGCCGGCGCGTTGGCGCGCAGAATGCCGATCATGCCACCGGGCATGTTCTTGTCGCAGCCGCCGATCGCCAGCACGCCATCCATCCACTGGCCCTGCACGCAGGTCTCGATGCAGTCGGCGATCACCTCGCGCGAGACCAGCGAGTATTTCATGCCTTCGGTGCCCATCGACATGCCATCGGAAATCGTCGGCGTGCCGAACATTTGCGGGTTGCCGCCGGCGGCTTTGATCGCGGCGGCGGCGGCGTCGGCCAAAGGTTGCAGGCCGGCGTTGCAGGGGGTGATGGTGGAATGGCCGTTGGCGATGCCGATCATCGGCTTGTCGAAATCGGCCTTGGTATAGCCCAGCGCGTAGTACATCGCCCGGTTCGGCGAGCGGGCCACGCCCTGGGTGATGTGCTTGGAACGTTCGTTGAAGGGCATGGCGGAAATCCTCGACGGGCGATGTGGCACTGCCCGCTCATATGGATCGGGGCGGGGTTCGAGACCGATTGGCGTGGCAGCGCATTGATTGCCGCGAATGCAGTGGCGCGACGCGCGTATTCACACCCCTTGCTGACGGCTGGCATCCTGCATGATCTCCGTGCGGATTCAAGCCGGGGGCAAAGCGGCGGCGTCGATTCGGCCTTGTCGCGGGAGCCGACCCGGCCGGCGAGCGGACGCAAGTGCGGCACGGGCCATGCTCGCCAGGGCTGTTCGACGCTGACCGTATCGTGCCGCGGGCAAGGCCGGGATCGCGGCTGACCGTGCCGTTCCGGAGCGCCTGGGCGATGTCGGTTGAACGTTGCGGCGCTGCCTCGCGTGCGCCGCGAAGCTCGACCCGGCGGCAAGGAGGATGATTCTCGGTGACGGCGCCGGTCCCGGCCGGCGGTCTCCCGGCCGCTCATTCGGCCCGTGCTGTGCGCCAGGGCTGAGATGCCGGAAACCAATTACAATTCGCTTCACAAAACCAGATCGTATTGATCGGAATCATATCCATGATGGTTTGCACTATATAGGGTGCGTGCCAGATATCGGCGCGCATCATACTGCATTGATGTAAAAAGTATTTACGTGGTCGTGCCGAAGATTCCGCTACGGGTCGGAGCGTGGCCGTAAGCGGGTGCGAAGTGGAACATAATCCACTGGCATCCAGACACATCATTGCAATCGCCGGCTTCATGGGCTGGCAGCGACCCTCAGCTGCACGGGCGCCTCCGCGCAGGGGTTGATCCTGCATCGCATGTGG
>DATJEA010000583.1:0-4111 GCA_035497095.1 Acetobacteraceae bacterium
ACATCGCCCGCCTGATGGGCGGCACGCTGACGGTGGAGAGCACGCGCGACGTCGGCAGCGAGTTCACCTTCGTGATCCCGGCCGAACGCGTTCCCGACCGGTATGAGCAGATGCCATACGCAGGCCATACCTGCGTCGTCATCGGCTTTGCCGGCGAGCTGCAACGGCGGCTGCCTGATCGGCTCACCGCGCTGGGCTTCGCGGTGGACTATGCGTCGGATGGCTTCATCGGCTTCGGCCTCGCCGAGCGCGCCGCGACGCAGCGTGGCGCGCTCGATCTCGTGGTGCTGGACGCGGCGCTGGCGGGGATGGACCCGGCCGCGCTGGCGCGCCGATTGCAGGCAGCCACGTTCGCGCGCACCACCCGGATCCTCGCCGTCATACCCGAAATCGGCGAGGCGGCGGGGGTGGCGGACGTTGCCGATGCGTCCGTCCCGGCGACAATAGGGTCATCGGCCATCGCGCGGGCCGCCGGCAGGCTGGTCGCGGATCGCTCGCCGCTGGCGACGCTGGAAGCCGGCATGGCGGAGGCGGTCGGCAAGCGCGTGCTGATCGTCGAGGACAACAAGATCAACCAGGCGTTGCTGAGCGCCGCTTTGACGCAACAGGGTTTCACCACCTTCGTCGCCGACAACGGCGAGGACGCCATTCGGATCCTGACCCCTGGCGGGTTCGACGCGGTGTTGATGGACATCCAGATACCCGGGATCGATGGCCTGGAGACCACCCGCCGGATCCGCGCCGCCGATACGCCATCGCGTGGCATCCCGATCATCGCGCTGACCGCGCTCAGCGGCGGACTGCTCCACCAGCGCTGCGAGGAAGCAGGGGTCACCGCGATTGCCATGAAGCCGATCAACGCCGAGCGGCTGGGCCACATGCTGCATACCTGGATCGCCCAGGGCGGCACGCCGCAACCGCCGGCGCCCAGGGACGACAGCGCATTCGAGGACAAGGAGAACGCGGCGTGGCTGGGGCATATCCAGCGCGGCTGGATCGCTTCCGGCGAGCGGCAGGACGGGCCACCCGCCGGCGCGCCGCCCGAGGACGAATCCGGCGCCCTCGCGGATGACGATGAGGACGGGGACCCGCTTGAGGTGTCCGATGCGTTTCTCGAATGCCTGGTTGCCGAGGTCGGGGTCTCACGCGCACGTATGCTGGTGCAGACCTTTGGCCGCGATGCGATGGCGCGCACCCGCCAGCTGCAGGAACTGCTGCCGGCCTGGGAAGCCGCCTCGATCGCCAACATCTGCCGCGATCTCGACGGGGTGGCGACAACGCTCGGAGCCGTGGCGGTCAGCGAGTGTCTCGAGGGCCTGGCCGACTCGGTAAAACGCGGCGCCAGGGATGAAGCCGCGCTGTTCGCGGGGCGGCTCGACACGATTTTGGTCCCGACATTGAGCATCCTCATGGCCCGGCTCGCCAGCATGGAGAACCAGTCGCCCGGCCACACCCCCAAGGCGGCCTGACGGCACATTGAAGGCTGCGTGCGCCGGTGGGATGACGGCGATCGAACAAAATGCGGCGGGGCATTTCATTTCTTGCTGCGGGCGTTTGCAGTGCCCCGGCCTTGGCCGCGATCGGCCAAACCATGCCCGGGCAACGAGAGCGCCGCGAGGGTGCCCGCCAAACCATCGGCCCTCACCCCGGACCCGCCGCGGAAAGCTGCCTGCGGCACGCGCGCGGCTCCGGGCACTCCGGCGCGCGACGATCGATCGGGCGGAACCAGGGAACGCAAGCGTGCCGTGGCGGCCGCACGAGATCGAAGCCGGATTCTCACCCTTCCAGCCCATAATCAGGGCGTGCCGGGACATCTCCGATCCCCCCGAAGGCCGGTTTGGGCCGAGCGGATAGCCAGGCCAAACAATGCCCCGATTGGTGTGGCGCGCATTGGCGGGCCACCATGGGCGACCTCCGGCCGGGTCGCAGCCGCGCTTGCGACCTGAGCTATTTTGCGACGGTTGCCGGGAAGCCGCGACCGCGTTTGTCGCCGCAGTGTATGAGATTTTCGACCCGCCAACTTTGCCCCGCCCAGCCGGCGAGTTGGCTGTGATCCCGCTCGCATGGCGGCTTGCCGGGCTGACGACACAGGCGGACTGGGTTGGCTCGCGCCAGGCTTGGTTTCCTGTTCCCCGCGCTCGCGGGGATGAACCGCATCGAGTCAGCTCGGTGCGGGCGGAGTGGTTTTGGCATCGCGTCCGAGCTGGTCTGGTCCAGCTCGATTGCTGATCAACAAAATATGTATTATCAATACATATATAAACAGCCGCACGCCGATCCCGCCCCGCCCAAGCGGTGCCAGCCGGCCGCATCCCAGAGGACACCATGGAATTTCCCGCCTTCTTTGCCGACGCGCCGACCATCACATTGCGTGACCCGCTGGCCGCGTTCCTCGGCGTCTCGACCAGCGGCGTGATGACCTACAGCTACACCGATGCGGTGAAACTCGCCGGCCATTCCTGCCCCACGGTTGCCGGCGCCTATCTGCTGGTGCGCGCCGGGCTCGCCCGGCTTTATGACAACGATCTGCCGGAACGTGGTTGCGTGGCGGCCTATCTGCGCGACCAGCGCGACCAAGGCACCGCCGGCGTCACGGCGAACATCGTCATGCTGCTGACCGGCGCCGCACCGGAAACCGGGTTCGGTGGAATCGGCGCGGATCGCCGTTTCTCCCGCCGCGACCTGCTGCATTTCGGCGCGCCGATCGACGGCCTGCTGGCGCTGCGCCGCCGCGACACCGGCCGTGGCGTGATGCTCGACCTCGACACCGCCGGCGTGCCGGCCGCACGCGAGATGCAGATGCTCTTCCCCAGGGTTGCGGCCAGCGATGCCAGTGAAGCCGAGCAGGCCCGCTTCGGCATGCTCTGGCAGAGCCGCGTGGCGCAGATGCTGATCGAGCACGCCGATGACCCCGATCTCGTTCAGGTCCGGGAGTGGAGCCTCGCGGCGTAAGTGTCAGGCCCGCCACGTCACCGCAACCAGGCAGTCAGGATGAGTGAGATGAGGCCAACGGTGCCCCCATGTTGAAGGATCGTCTGCGCCTGGTCCTGGTCGAGCAGGCGCAGACCGGGCGCCCGGTCAGCTACCGCGACCTCGCCGACCGCCTCCAGCTCGCGCCACCGCAGACCATCCACCGCGTCACCGAGGCGCTCGAAAGCCTGATGGCCGAGGATATCGCGGCTGGCCGGCCGCTGCTGGCCGCCCTCTGCGTCGCCCGCCTGGGCCGCGACCTGCCGGCGCGCGGCTTCTTCCTGGCGGCCGGCTCGCTGGGCGCTTTCACCGGCGACCCCGAAGGGCCGGAAGCGCGGGATTTCCACCGCCGCGAACTGCGCCGGGTGCTGGATTTCTACCGCCGCGCATGACGCGGTGCCGCGAAGCCGATCAGGGCAGGAAAGCATCGCCACCATGAGCCACTTCATCCTCGTCACACTGCACCTGTTCGCCGCCATCATGTTCGTCGGCACGGTGTTCTTCGAGGTGCTGATCCTGGAGGGGATCCGCAAGCCGGTCGGCCGCGAGACGATGCGGATCGTCGAAACCGCGATTGGCCGGCGCGCCCGGCGCGTCATGCCATTCGTCATCCTGGTGCTCTACGCGGCCGGCATCAGCATGGCCTGGCAATATCGCGACGCCCTGCGCCACCCGTTCGACAGCAGTTTTGCCACGCTGCTGACCATCAAGATCATTCTGGCACTCAGCGTGCTGGTCCACTTCATCGCGGCGCTGACCCTCAGCGCCCGCGGCAAACTCAAATCGCGGCACTTCAAACGCATTCACATCAGCGTTTTCTGCCACGTCGTGCTGATCGTCCTGCTGGCCAAGGCGATGTTCTACGTCACCTGGTAGCACCCACGGCAACGCCGGCCGCAGCCGCGGCACCGGGCCGCTGCCAAGCTGACGCGCGTGCCGGCGGCGATCACCGGGATGGCGGACCTTCGCCCTTCCCGATCCGCTCATAGACCTCGCGCGCCAGATGCTCCTGGGCCACGCCGCGAAACTTCTGGTCGTTCATCACCCGGTTGAAAATCTCATCGTTGCCCTCCATCCGCTGGATGAACAGGTCGTCCAGAATGCGCCGCAAGCAGGCCGCGAAATTGGCTTCGGTGTTAGC
>DATJEA010000584.1:0-8991 GCA_035497095.1 Acetobacteraceae bacterium
TGATCGAGAAGCCGACGAACAGCGAGATGCGCGAGCCGTAGATCAGCCGGCTCAGATAGTCGCGGCCGACCTGGTCGGTGCCGAGCGGATGCACCCAGCTGCCCTTGGCATGCCAGACCGGCGGTTGCAGGCGGTGCGCGAGGCTCTGCGCATAAGGATCATGCGGCGCGAGCAACGGCGCGAATATCGCCATGGCGATGATCAGCAGCAGGATCACCGCACCGATCAGGAAGGTGGTGTGGCCGAAGATGCGGCGCCGCAGCAGGCTGCCGGCCGATGGCGGCAGCACCTCATCGATGACGGCGAAGTTGGTCGAGGACATCAGCCCACCCGGATGCGCGGATCGAGAAAAGCGTTCAGCATGTCGGCCGCCAGGGTGAGTGCGATGTAGAAGCCGGCGAGGATCAGCACGATCGCCTGCACCACCGGGAAATCGGCGCGGCTGATCGACTCCCAGGCCAGATAGCCGACGCCATGCAGCGAGAACACCGCCTCGATCACCACCGAACCGCCGAGCGCGAAGCCAAGCTGCACCGCGGTCAGCGCCACCAGCGGGATGATGGCGTTGCGCAGCGCGTGCTTGATCAGGATCCGCGGCGTGCGCAGGCCCTTGGCGCGGGCGGTGCGGATATAATCCGAGGCCAGCACCTCCATCATGCCGGCGCGCACCAGCCGCATGAAGGCCGGGATGGAATAATACGCCAGCGTGATCGACGGCATCACATAATAGCGCCAGTCGCCGGTGCCGGAGACCGGCAGCCAGCGCAGCATGACGCCGAACAGCAGCATCAGCAGCAGGCCGAAGAAGAAGCTCGGCATCGCCTGGCCGAACACCGAGACGGTGAGCGCCACGCGATCGATCCAGGTATTCGGCCGCAATGCCGCGATGATGCCGAGCGGGATGGAGACGATCAGCGCCAGCACGATCGCCGAGGCGCCGAGCGTCAGCGTCACCGGCAGGCGGGCGGCGATGATCGGGAACACCGGCTGCTTGAGGAAGAATGACTCGCCGAAATCGCCGTGCAAGGATTTGCCGGCCCAGTCGAGATACTGCACCGTGAGCGGCCGATCCAGGCCATAGGCCTTGCGGACCTGGGCGATGTCATCGGCGGTGGCCGACGGCCCGGCCAGCGACTGCGCAAGGTCGCCCGACAGATGCAGCAGCATGAAGCTGACGATCGAAATCGTGATGGCGACCAGCACCGCCACCAGGCAGCGTTTCAGGAAATAGATGAACAACCCGAATCCCCTCGTTCCGGCGGCCGCGACGGTGCCGCGGCCGCCGGAATTGGTCCTATTTCCAGCTGTACAGGTAGTAGCGCGGAATCTCGTCCGCAAAGGGCCTGAAGTTCAGTTGACTGTTATAGGCGTAGTACACCGCATAGGAGTTCATCGGCAGCATGTACATCTTGTCCATGATCCGCTCGATGGCCTTCTTGTACAGCTCCTCGCGCTGCTTCGGGTCGTTCACCGCCCCGGCCTTGATGACCCAGCCCTGCAATTCGGTGTCGCCGGTGAAGTCATCCTTCGAGCCGGTGAAGAAATTGCCCAGGATCGCCGAGGCGTCGCTGATCGAATACGAGCCCCAGTCGCCGAAGGTGATCGGCGTCACGCCCTCGTGGTTCTTGGTGCGAACCGCCGGATATTGCAGCAACTGGATCTTCGCCTTGATACCGATCTGCGCCATATAGCCGGCCAGCGCATCCTCCCAGCTCGGCGGCTGACGCCAAGCATACAGCGTGGTGGTGAAGCCGTCCGGATAGCCGGCCTCCTTCATCAGCTCCTTGGCCTTCTTGAGATTGTACTCATACTGCTTGGCGCCCTGGAAGCAGCCGAACTGCGCCGGGAAGCAGGTCGCCTTCAATGGCTTGGCGGTCGGCGCGAAGAACGTGCTGATGAATTCCTCGCGGTTGATCGCATAGGCGATGGCCTGGCGCACCCGCACATCCTGCAACGGCGACTTGCCGGAGCGGCCGGCCGAATCGAAATACAGATAGCCGCAGCGCATGGTCTCGCCGGAGGTCACGGTGATCCCCGGCACCTGCTTCATGTTCTCCACCTGGTCGGTCGGCACGTACCACATCCAGTCGATGCCGCCGGACAGCATCTCGGCGATCTGGGTGGCTTTTTCCGGCGGGAAGGTGACTTCCAGCTTGCCGATACTGGGTTTGCCCTTCGGGCTGCCTTCCCAGTATTCGGTGTTCTTGGCGAGGCTCACCGATTTGCCGGCGGTCAGCGCGGTCACCTTGTACGGCCCGCTGCCGATCGGCGCGCGGCCCATGCCGTCCGGCCCGACCTTGGCGTAGTAGACATGCGGGTAGATGGCGATCGGCCCGGCGAGGTATTCCAGCGCCGCCGGGAACGACGCCTTGAGGTGGATGCGAACCTTGAAATCACCGAGTTTCTCGGCGCTCTTCATCCAGCCGACATTGTTGGTGTTGAGCACCTTGTTGGCCGGATCGGTGACGAAGTTGATGGTGTAGACCACGTCGTCGGCGGTGAACGGCTGCCCGTCATGGAATTTCACGCCCTGGCGCAGATCGAATTCCAGCGTCAGGTCGTCGACCCAGCGCCAGGCGGTGGCCAGCGACGGCACATGCTTGCCGGTGTCCGGATCGCGCTCGACCAGGTTATCCCAGACCTGGCGGGCCAGGATGATGCCCTCGCGGCTGGTGTTGAAGTAGCAATCGGCGTTGTCGATCGGCTGGTCCCATACGACACGCAGCGTATCACGCGCCTTGTCGGCAAGCGCCGGTTTGGCCCCCAGCGCGGCGGCGGCGGCAGTGCCGGCGAAGAGCTGGGTCGCGGCGCGACGTGTGATCATTTCTGATCCCTCCTTAATATTTTTTATACCCGAAACTAACCGGACTCTGACACGCTTGACTCGGCGGTGCAACCGGGGCCGGCCGGCGAGCGGGCGGGTAAAACCGCCGGCCCGCGCTAGCCGGCCACGGTATTGCGCAACATGCCGATGCCATCGATCGTCACCTCCACCACCATCCCCGGCCGCATCGGCAGCGCGCCGATCGAGGTGCCGCAGGCGATCAGGTCGCCGGGGTGCAGAGTCATTTCCCGCGAGATCAGGCTGACGATGCGGGCGGGCGGCAGGATCATGTCGCTGGCCGGATAATTCTGCCGCTCGCGGCCGTTCAGGCTGACCCGCACCACCAGGCTGGCCCAATCGAGCCCGGTCGCCACGACGGGTCCGACCGGGCCGAAACTGTCGCAGCCCTTGGCGCGCGCCCATTGCGCGAAGCCGGGGTCGTCGCCGAACAGCCCGAGCGCGGTCACGTCGTTGACACAGGTGTAGCCGAAGATCGCGGATTCGGCCTCGGTCTCACTGATATTGCAGCATTTCTGTCCGATGACGAGGCCGAGTTCCCCCTCGTAGATGATCCGGCCGGTATAGCCGGGCGGCGGCTGGATGATCCCCTCGGGGTCGAGCAGGCTGCCGGGGGATTTCAGGAAATAGAGCGGGAAGTCGGGAATCCCGGCGCCGGACTTGGCGGCCGCGGCGTGAAAATTGTTCCACAGCCCGACGAAGCAGCGCGGCTGCACCGGGGCGAGCAGGCGAACCTCGGCAGCGGCCAGTTTTTCGCCGGTTTCGGCGCTGTTGTGCCACGGCGCATTGGAATGCACGACGATATGTTCGCCCTCGATCCGGCCCCAGCCGGTGCTGGCATCGCCGCGCGCGAAGCGGACCCAGTGGCTCATGCCCCCTCCCCCGCGCGCCAGCCCATGTCCCAGAATGCCGCCTCCAGCCTGGTCGCGGCGGTGAAGGTGGCGAGCAGGTCGGCATAGCGCGTCTCCGCCCCGCGCGCGGCGCCCTGGGTTTCCAGATTCTCGATGGTTGCCGTCACCAGCGCGCGGAACTCGCTGCCGGCATAGGCGTCGATCCAGGCGCCGTAGCGGTTGCCCTGGGTTCGCGTGGCGGGGTCGGCCAGCAGCCTGGCCGCCGCCTCGCCGTAGCCGACGATGCAGGGGGCCAGCGCAACATCCAGGTCCAGCCGGTCGCCGGACAGGCCGCGCTCCAGCACGAAGCGGGTATATGCCATCGTTTCAAGGGCTTCCGGCTCGGCCTGCATCTGCGCCTCGGTCAGCCCCCAGCCCTGGCAGTAGGATACGTGCAGCGGCATCTCGACATCGACGATGGCGCTGACCGCGGCGGCGGCGCTGCGCAGGTCGGCGAGATTGGCGCTTTTGTAGGCGGCCAGCGCATGGGCGCGGGCGAAATGGATCAGGAACAGGTAGTCCTGCTTGAGGAAATGCGCGAATGCCGGCTCCGGCAGGGTGCCGGCGCCGAGCGCGCGGACGAATCGGTGTGACACATAATCGTCCCAGATCGGCCCGGTATCGCGGCGCAGCCGGCCGAACAGGCCGTGGCTCAAAGGCAGGTCATTCATGTTCAGACTCCAGCGCAAGAAAGGCTTCTACCACATCGCTTTCGCCCGGCATGCGGCGGATGGCAAACCCGAGATGGCGGACGAAGGCGAGCATCGGCGCGTTGTCGGCCAGCACCTGGCCGACCACCATGGTGATGCCCTGGCGGCGCGCCCAGCCGAGCAGGCAGCGCATCAGCGCACTGGCCAGCCCTTTGCCCTTGGCGTCCGGCTGCACCACCACGGCGAATTCGCCGCGATTGCCCTGGCCCGCGACGGCGCTGCTTTCGCGCACCAGCCGGGCGACGCCGACGGTCTCCCCGGTGGCGACGCGGGTGGCGATGAAGGCCATCTCGCGCTGGTAGTCCACCTGGGTCATGCGGGCCATGCGCTCGGCCGAGAGTTCGCGCATGGCGCTGAAGAAGCGGTAGCGGACATCCTCCGGCGGCAGGCGGGAGAACATTTCGGCGTGCGCCTCGGCATCCTCGGGGCGGATCGGGCGAAGGATGAAATCCTCGCCGCCGGCGTGATGGGTGGTGGCCAGTTCGGCCGGGTAGGGCAGGATCGCCAGCCGGGCCGGGGCCGCGCCGGGCGGGCGCAGGGTCAGCCGGGCGGTGAGCGGTTGCAACGCGATGTCGAGCGTTTCGATCTGCGGGAAATCCACCACCAACTGGCTGACGCGCACCAGCATTTCGGCCACCGCCTCCTGCGCTGGCGGGCTGAACGCGGTAGCGATGCGGGTGCGGGCGAATTGCGCGCGGGCCAGAGTGAGGTTCAGCGGCGGCAGATCGAACGCCAGGTCACGGCCGCGCCCGGGCGCGTCGCGGCCGATCGCGATGGTGGGGCCGAGCATGGCGTCCTCGGCGACGCGCAGCAGCAGCGGCGGGCCGGGGATGGCGGTGATCTGGTAGGCCGCCAGCACGCCAGCCGCGTCCGGCGGATCGCGCGCCAATGCACTGGTGGCGGCCGGGCGGTCGGGGTCCAGGCGCATCACCGCGCGGGACGGCAACTCGCGCGCCGCCTCGCGGGAGCGGCGATGGCGGACCAGATGGGCGAAGCCGCGCACCGCCTGCTCGGGGGTGGCGAAGGCCGGCACCCTGGCCTCGGCCAGCAGCCGGCGATGGCCGGCGCCGGTGGTCTCGCCCATCGCGCAGACCAGCAGCGGCAGCTTCATCGCGCCGGCGGCGGCGACGATGGCGTTGATGCCGGCGGCGTCGGCCGGGCCGCTCGGGGCATGCACCAGCAGCACGCCGCCGACCTCCGGCGCGCCGGACAGCAGGGCGGCGGCCTCGGCGAGCCGGATCGGGGTGTGCGGCCCGCAATAGACGATGTCGCCGACGCCCTGCGGCACCTCGGCGCCGGCCGGCGGGCGCGTGAGCGCGCCGGGCATGGCCAGCGCCAGCACAGTCCGGGTGGCCTGGGTCAGGGCTGCCAGCGGCACGCCCTCGCGCAGCGCAGCGTCGGCGGCGAGCAGCGCCGGGCCGACCGCGTTGGTGACGATCGCCAGCGTGTCGGGCGCCAGCGTGTCGGGCGCCAGCGCGGTGCGGCGCAACTGGTTGGCGCGGCTGAGGGTTTCGGCGGCGGCCAGCAACTCCTCCAGCGTGGCGACGCCGAGCACGCCGGCGCGGCGCAGCGCCGCCTCGAACGCCGCATCGGCGTCGCCGTCCGGGTCGCCGAGCCGGCCGCCGGCGCGGATCGCCACCACCGGCCTGGTCTGGGCGGCGGCGCGGGCGGCGGAGAGGAACAGCCGCGCCGAGCGGATGCGGCGGATATCGAGCAGGATAGCGCCGGTGCCGGGGTCGCGGGCGAGCCAGTCCAGCGCCAGCGCGAAGCCGATATCGGCATTGCCGCCGATGCCGATGATATGGCTGAAGCCGACGCCGTTCGGCTCCGCCCAGTCCAGCACCGCGCGGCACAGTGCGGCGGATTGCGAGATCAGCGCCAGCCGGCCGGGCCGCGGCGGCAGGTGGCCGGTGGTGGCGTCGAGCCCGAGGGCCGGGATCGCCAGGCCGAAGCTGCCGGGGCCGAGGGCGCGGACGCCGGTGGCATAGGCCGCCTGCCGCACCCCGGAGGCCATGCCGAGCACCAATGCGGCGAACGTGCCGCGCGCTGCCAGGGCGGCGAAGATGCCGGCGATATCGGGGTTCTGGTCGCACAGCACGGCGAGGTCGGCAGCACTCGGCAGGCCGGCGATGGCGGCGGGGTCGGATGCGGCGAGGATCGTTCCGGCGAAGCCGCCGGCTCGTAGTCTGGCCAGCATCGGCGCGGCGTCGGCACCGATCACCACGAGCGATTGGGGGCGAAACAGCGCCTCCGGCCGGAAGCGGCCCGGGGTGGGGCGGATATTGACCTGCATCGGGATACTCGCATCGTGCGGATCGGCTCGGGGCGTTCCCTTGCCGCGTCTCCCGGACCAATATGGGGGCGCACACCGTAAGGGCAAAACATGAGCGCCACCTCCAGCCAATCGCCAGCCGACCGCATGGACCCCGAGATGCGCGCCGCCCGCGCCCGGATGGACGCCGAGGCGGCGAAATATCCGCCGGTGCTGGCCCAGGAGCCGTTCGACCAGCACCGCCAGGTGAACGACACGCTCAACATGGTCTGGGCGCAGGGCGGGCCGGTGATGGCCGATACCGCCGATCGCTGGGTGTTCGCGCGCGGCCGCCGCGTGCTGTGCCGGCTGCACCGGCCGCGACGGGACGCGGCATTGCCGGTGCTGGTCTGGTTCCACGGCGGCGGCTGGGTGTGGTCGTCGATCGACACCCATGACCGGCTGGCGCGCGAACTGGCGGTGGCCGGCGAGGTGGCGGTGATCAGCGTGGATTACGCGCTGTCACCGGAGGCGCGGTTTCCGCAGGCGGTGCAGGAATGCGCCGCCGTGGTGCGCCAGGTGGCGGCGCAGGCGGGCGCCTGGGGGATCGACCCCGCGCGCATCATGCTGGGCGGCGACTCGGCGGGCGGCAATCTGGCGCTGGCCACAGCGCTGCTGCTGCGCGATGCCGCTGGCCCCGCTTTGGCCGGGCTGCTGTGCGCCTACCCGGTGACCGATGCCGATTTCGAATCTCCGAGTTATCGCGAATTCGCCGAGGGTTATGGCCTGACCCGCGCCGCGATGCAGGCCTACTGGAACCTGTATCTGCGCGATCCGGCCGACCGGCTGAACCCGCTGGCCGCCCCGCTGCGCGGCCGCCTGCAAGGCCTGCCGCCGACGCTGCTGCAACTGGCCGAACTGGACGTGCTGCGCAGCGATGGCGAACGCATGGCCGAGGCGCTGGAAAAGGCCGGCGTGGCGGTGACGCTGGAGACCTATGCCGGCATGCTGCACGGCTTCATGCGGTTGTCCGAGGCGGTGGGCACGACGCGTAACGCGATTGGCGCGGCCGGGCGGTGGCTGAAGCAGAGATAGCGCCTGGCTCTGCCTGGCGAGGGAACGGCAGGCGTTACGCCCGCCCCTGCGCGGCCTTCCAGGCGGCGTATTCGGCCTTGGTGCGCTCGGTCGCGGGGTAGAAGCCTTCGACCGGCTCGCCTTGTTCGATACGCTGCTTGATGAACACCTCGATCTGTTCCTGGTCCAGTCCGGCGGTGGCGACCTGGTCGGCCAGATGGCGCGGGATCACCACCACGCCGTCCTCGTCGCCCACCACCACGTCGCCGGGATAGACCAGCACGCCGCCGCAGCCGATCGGTTCCTGGAAGCCGACCGCGAGGATCGCCGCGTTGCTCGGCGGCGGGATCAGGCTGGCCGAGAAGATCGGCATCGACATCGCCTTCAGCGGCCCGGAATCGCGCATCGCGCCGTCGCCCACCACGGCGGCGACGCCGCGCCGGATCATCCGCGCGACCAGGATGTCGCCGAGCGCGCCGGCGCCCTGGCTGCCGGCCTGGTCGATCATCAGCACATGGCCGGGCGGCGTGGTTTCCACCGCGAGGCGGGTCGGGTTGTCGTGCTGGGCGGTGCTGGCGCGGCCATCGAGGTCCTCGCGCATCGGCGCGTAGCGCAGCGTCGCGGCCTCGGCGACGAAGTGGCAGCAGGCCGGGTTCAGCGGCCGCACGCCGCGCGGCGAGCGGTTGCGCAGGCCGGCCTGCTTGATCAGTTGCGAGGTGATGGTGGCGGTGCTGACGTGCTTGAGTTTTTCCAGCGTATCGGCGGCGAGGACTTCGAGCATTGGCGGTCTCCCGGTTATGCGGGCAGCAAGCCGTGCCGGCGCCGCGCGCGTGACGATCGGGAACATCGTGCCGGTGGAAGCCTGATTGCGCCAGTGGCGAAATCCTGACGTGGAGAGACCGCCTGCTCCACCCGGCCAATGCAGCCCCCGTTCGGCCAAGACTCCGAAATCTGCAATCGGCGGCGCGGTTCGCGGTTGGCAGGCAGGCAGGAAGATTCACATCGAGGCGGAGAGGCGGGGAGGAGCAAGAGAAGAAGACGTTTTTGGCTCGCATGGCGTTTGCTATTGATCGGGGCAGCCGTGAACGAGCCAGCGATTCCACCCGGCGGCGCCACGGACGCTGCCTTCAGCGTCCGGGGTGGCCACAGGCCGCACGACGAAACCCAATACTCTTGGCGGCTGGCATGAGTCTTTCCGCTCAGTCGGGCGGTTTCGGGCGGCGG
>DATJEA010000585.1:0-3963 GCA_035497095.1 Acetobacteraceae bacterium
CCTGCCGATTGTCCGCGCCGACGCCGAAGCGGTGCTGGCGCTGCACCCCGACCTCGTGCTGGCCACGAACTGGGGCGCCCAGCCCACCCTGGCGGCGCTGCAACGCCAAGGCATCCGCGTCGTCCGCTTCACCCTGCCGCAGGACTTCCCGGCGATCCGCGCGCAAACCACCGCCCTCGCCGCCCTGCTCGGCCACCCGCAACGCGGCGCAGCACTTCTGGCCCGAATGGACGCCGCCCTCGCCGCCCCGCAAGCCCCGCCAACCGACGCGCTCTGGCTCGCCCCGCGCGGCTACACCGCCGGCCCGCACTCGCTGCAAGCCGCCGTGCTGCGCGCCGCCGGCCTCACCCCGATCGGCCAGGGCCGCCATACCAGCCTGGAAGCCCTGCTCACCCACCCCCCGGCCCTCCTTGTCACCGCCCAGGCGCCCGGCTTCCCGTCACTGGCCACCAACCTGCTGGCCCACCCCGCCCTGGCCGCCCTGCCCCGCCGCAGCGTGCCGCCCGCGCTGCTCGCCTGCGGCGGGCCTTGGACGGCGGAGGCGGTGCGGCTTTTGGAAAGCAAGTAAGTGTTCTTTTTTGAAAAAAAGAACTTTTTCATTCGCCTTGCAACGGCGGAGCAGCGGAGACTCCGGAGTCTCCAATGGATAAAAAGTTTTTTTGCTTCTTTTTGTTCACAAAAAGAAGGCCTTGCTTGAAAACCCTGTTAACCCTTTGCGCGCTATTGCTGCTGCTGGGCCTGCTCACCGGCGCCGCCGGCTTCGGCCTGCCCGGCCCGGTGATCCTCTGGCAGTTGCGCCTTCCGCGCACCGCGCTGGCGCTGCTGGTCGGTGGCGGCCTGGGCCTGTCGGGCGCGGTGTTGCAGGGCGCGCTGCGCAATCCGTTGGCCGATCCTGGTTTGCTGGGCATTGGCGGCTGTGCCGCGTTGGCCGCGGTGGGGGCGTTTTATTGGGGGATCTCAGCGGTGTTCGCCCCGGCTTTGCCACTCGCCGGGCTGCTCGGCGCCGGCGTCGGGGCCGGGCTGCTGCTGGTGATGGCCGGGCGGGCGCCGTCCGGCCCGTCGCTGATCCTGGCCGGCGTGGCGCTGTCGGCGCTGGCGGCGGCGCTGCTGGCGATGGCGCTGGCGCTGGCGCCGAACCCGTTCGCGCTGGCCGAAATCACCTTCTGGCTGATGGGCAGCCTGGCCGACCGCTCGCTGCTGCACCTGGCGCTGGCGGCCCCGCCGATCCTGCTCGGCTGCCTGCTGCTGCTGCGCCTCGGAATGCGGCTGGACGCGCTGGCATTGGGCGAGGACGTCGCCGCCACGCTCGGCGCCGCCCCCGGCCGCACCTTGCTGCTGGCGGCCGTTGGGGTGGCGCTGGCGGTCGGCGCCGGCACCGCGGTGGCCGGCGGCATCGGCTTCGTCGGGCTGGTGGTGCCGCATCTGCTGCGGCCGTTCTGGGGCCAGCGGCCGGGCGCGCTGCTGCTGCCGTCGCTGCTGACCGGCGCCGCGCTGCTGCTGGCCGCCGACCTGCTCGCCCGCACCCTGCCGCTGCTACTGCCGCTATCGGCCGAACCACCGCTTGGGGTGTTGACCGCGCTGCTCGGCGCGCCATTTCTTGTGCAGATTGCGCGGCGGATAACACGTTGATTTCTCTCACTGCACCTGTGATCTCGCTGGGCGGCAAGGCGGTGCTGCACGATATCGACATCCGCTTCGAATCCGGCAGCCTCACCGCGCTGATCGGCCCCAACGGCGCCGGCAAGACCACGCTGCTGCGGGCGCTGGCCGGCCTGCTGCCGGGAATGCCGGCGCGCGACCCAAGGCGCATCGCCTACGTCCCGCAGGGCGCCAGCAGCGCCTGGGCGATGACGGTGGAGCAGGTGGTGGCGCTCGGCCGCATCCCGCATGGCGACCAGGCGCCGGTGGACGCGGCACTGGACTCCTGTGGAATCAGCGACTTGCGCAACGCCCGCATCGACCGCATCTCCGGTGGCCAGGCCCGCCGCGCGATGCTGGCGCGGGCGTTCGCCACCGCGCCCGAGATGTTCCTGCTCGACGAACCCACCGCCGACCTCGACCCCGCCGCCGCGCATCAGGTGATGGCACTGCTGCGGCGCACCGCGCAAGCCGGCGCTGGTATCGTCATCGTGCTGCATGCGGTTGATCTTGCCTGTCTTTATGCCGATCGCTTGGTGCTGCTCAGCAATGGCCGGATCGCCGCCGATGGCCCGCCGGCGGCCGTGCTGCCGCTGGCCGCCGCCGCGTTCGGCCTGCCCTGGGGGGTGGATACGGCGCCGCGCCTGCTGCCGCCCGAGGCATGATCCGCCTCGCGCCGCCCCGGCCGCCGCACCGCGACCGCCTCGCCGTGCCGCTCTCCGTCGCGCTGCATCTGCTTGTAATCGCGGCATTCCTGATCCATTTCCGACGCCCGCCGACGCTGCCCGAGCCGCCCGACCAGCTTGCCGTGGTGGATGTGGTGCTCGGCGGCGGCGGCCGCAGCCCGGCGCCGCCAACGCCGCACCCCGCCAAACCCGAACCGCCGAAGCCGGAACCGCAGAAGCCGGAACCGCCGACGCCGCCACCAGCCGCGCCAGCACCGCCCCTGCCTCAACCACCACCGCCACCGGCACCGTCGACACCGGCCCTCCCGCTGCCCCCACCGCCACCGCCCCCGCCGCCCGCGCCGCTGCCGATGTGGTTGCGGGGCGCCGCGTTGGGGCCGGCGGGGCTGATCAAAAACAATGAAAACAACCGTATACGCCAGGCCACGAGCAACAGTGGTAACATGCTGCCGAGCTATCCGACGGCGGCGGCACTGCGGCACGAGCGCGGCACGGTGCATACCAGGATCCATATCGACGCCAGCGGCAACGTCACCGGCCTCGACATCGTGCCGCCGCTGACCTTCGCCAGCCTGAACCAGGCGGTACGCCAGGCGGTGCTGACCTGGCGCTTCACACCGGCCGAGTCCGGTGGCAAACCCGTCGCCAGCGTGTTCCCGCTGGACTTTGTTTTTGAATAAAATAATGGAGTTGCAAGATGGTGCTGATCAACCGAGTGATCACCCGCGGCGGCGACAAGGGCAAAACTTCGCTGGGCAACGGCCACCGGGTTGCCAAGGACGATCAACGGGTTATCGCCTTCGGCACGGTCGATGAGGCCAACGCGGCAATCGGCGTACTGCGCCTGCACGCCAATGCGCAGGATGATGAAATGCTGCGGCGCATCCAGAACGACCTGTTCGACGCCGGCGCCGATCTCTGCGTGCCTGGCGAGGTCCCCGACCGGCAGCGCCTGACCGAGGCGCCGTCGCTCAGGCTTGAGGCGGAAGTCGCTGAAATGAATGCCGGAATGCCCGAAGTCCGCAGCTTCATCCTGCCCGGCGGCTCCCCCGGCGCGGCCTACGCGCATGTCGCGCGCACGATCGTCCGGCGGGCCGAGCGGGAGGTGGTGGCGCTGTCGCACGGCGCCACGGTGAATCCCGAACTGATCAAGTTTCTCAACCGGTTATCCGACCATCTTTTCGTGCTGTCGCGGCGGATGAATGAGAACGGCGCGCAGGACGTGCTGTGGGTGCCGGGGGAAAACAAGTAAGCACTTCTTTTTGTTCACAAAAAGAAGACCTTGCTTAAAACCTCGCCCGCACCCCCGCCAGCACCGAAGGCCCCGGCATCTGATACCCGCTGGCCGGTTCGAACCGCGAGCCGCCGAGGTTGCGGGCGTCGACGAACAGCGTCAGGCTTTTGTTCAGTTGCTGGGTAACGGTCAGATTGGCGATCAGACCCGATTTTGCCCGCCCGATTCCAGCCGGAAAACCAGCCGAATCGACCAGATAATCGGTGAATGGCCCGCTGAAAATGAGTTCCGGGGCGATCGAAAGTCCCGGCAGCGGGGTGATTCGCGCGTTCAGTGAGGCGGCATTCTGTGGCCGGCGGAGCAACCTAGCGCCGGTCGAGAGGTCATGCGCGTCGGTATAGGTAT
>DATJEA010000586.1:0-2927 GCA_035497095.1 Acetobacteraceae bacterium
GGCGCCCTGGCCGCCAGCTTCACCAGCCGGTTCGCCCATTCCCCGTTCTTCCGCCCGCGCCGCTTCCTGACCATCCAGGACGCCGAGCAGGCGATGGCGGCGCGCACCGTGCAGGGCATCGTCTGGCTGCCGGGCAATTTCGCCCGCCGCGCCGAGGCCGGCGGCAATTCCCCCATTGGCGTGATCGTCAACGGTGGCGATGCCAACGACGCGCGCATCATCGAGGGCTATGTGCAGCAGGTCTGGGCCAACTGGCTCGCTGCGCGAGCCGAGGCCGCCGGCGGCAGCGCGGCGTTGCCGCTGGCGGTGCAGCCGCAGGTTCGGTTCAACCCCGCGATGGACAGCCGCGACTACCTGGTGCCGGGCCTGATCGCCGTGATCATGACGCTCACCGGCGCGCTGCTGACCGCGTTGGTGATCGCGCGCGAATGGGAGCGCGGCACGATGGAGGCGTTGATGGTCACGCGCGTGGCCATCAACGAGATTCTGCTTGCCAAGCTGATTCCGTATTTCCTGCTGGGGATGGGCGGCATGGCGGGTTCGGTCGCCATCGCGACGGTGCTGTTCAACGTGCCATTGCAGGGCTCGATCTGGGTGCTCACCGCCGCCTCGGCGCTGTTCATGCTGGCGTCGCTCGGAATGGGGTTGTTGATCTCGGGCTACGCGCGCAACCAGTTCGTGGCCGGGCAGATTGCCATCATCACCACCTTTCTTCCGGCTTTCATCCTATCGGGCTTCGTGTTCGACATAAACTCGATGCCGCCTGCGGTGCAGGTCATCACCCATATCGTCGCGGCGCGGTATTTCGTCGCCATCCTGCAATCGGTGTTTCTGGCCGGCAATGTCTGGTCGGTGATCCTGCCAAACGCCGCGGCGCTCGCCGTGATGGCGGCGATCTTCCTCGGCCTGGCGCGGGCGACCGCACACAAGCGGCTGGATTAGCCGCATGCTCGGCCAGGTCCTCGCGCTGATCGTGAAGGAGATGCTCGCGGTGCTGCGCGACGCGAAAAGCCGCATGGTGCTGATCGGTCCGCCGCTGATCCAACTGCTGGTGTTCGGCTACGCGGCCACGTTCGACCTCAACCACGTGCCGGTGGCGATTTACAATCAGGACCCATCCGCGGCTTCGCGCGAGCTGGTGGCCCGCTTCGCGGGCTCGCCCACCTTCGATCTGGTGGCGATGCTGCGCGATCCGCACCGGATCGACGAGCTGATCGATTCGCGCCGGGTGCAACTGGTGCTGGTGATCGACCGCCGCTTCACCCGCGATCTGCTGACCGGGCAGCCGGCGCCGGTGCAGGCGATCGTCGATGGCCGCAACTCCAACACCGCGCTGCTGATCGAGGGCTACGCGAACACCATCCTGAGCGGCTTCTCCCTGGCATGGGCCGCCGATCACGGCCACCCGGCGCCACCGGCGGTAATCGACCTGCGCGCGCGCTTCAACCCCACGCTGAGTTCGCGCTGGTTCATCGTGCTCGGCATCGTGGTGTTGCTGACGCAGGTGGTGACGCTGCTGGTCGTCGCGCTGTCGGTCGCGCGCGAGCGCGAGACCGGCACGTTCGACCAGCTGCTGGTCACGCCGCTGCGCCCGATCGACATCCTGCTGGGCAAGGGCCTGCCTGGGCTGCTGATCGGCCTGTTCGAAGCCTCGGTGACCATCGCCGCGGCGGTATACTGGTTCGACGTGCCGCTGCGCGGCGGCTTGCTACCGCTGTATCTCGGGCTGTTGCTGTTCGTGACCGCGGTGACCGGGATCGGGCTGGCGATCTCGTCGCTGGCGGCCACCCAGCAGCAGGCGCTGCTCGGGGCGTTCCTGTTCATGGTCCCATCCATCATCCTGTCGGGCTTCGCGACGCCGATCGCCAACATGCCGGTGTGGGTGCAGGAGTTGACGCTGCTGAATCCGATGCGGTACTTCCTGGTGATCGTGCGCAGCGTATTCCTGGAAGCAGCGGGCGTCGACACGCTCGCCGCGCAATACTGGCCGATGGCGGTGATCGGCGCGGCCAGCCTGGTCGCCGCCGGCTGGCTGTTCCGCCGGCGGATCACGTGAGCCGAGGCCGGATCCCGCACCCCCAAGGAGCCCCATAATGGTCGAAGATTGGATGGCGCTGATCGGCAACATGAACGGCGCGGTGCGCGACCTGCACCAGGCCGCGCCGGAGGAGATGAAGACCTTCTCGGCCATGGCTGTCGCGGCGCATGGCGGGGACGCCCTGGACGTCAGGACCAAGGAACTGGTGGCGCTGGCGATCAGCGTCGCCATCCGCTGCGCGCCTTGCATCGCCTATCCCGCCGAGGGTGCGATGAAAGCCGCTGCCTCGCGCGCCGCGGTGGGGGAGACTTTGGCGATGGCGGTATACATGGGCGCCGGCCCGTCGGCGATGTACGCGGCACAAGCACTGGAGGCGGTGGACCAGATGGCGGCGAAAGCAACCTACTCCGCGTGACAGCGGAAACCCGATATTGAGCGACTTTCTGGCGCGACAGTTGGAGGTCCTGTAGGATATCGGGCTCGGTGTTGCCATGGCGCTGCCGGTCTACAGCCTGCCGCTACCGGGGCCAGGGTCGCGGCTGGCGCCATCGGTGCCCAGTGCCCCGGCCGATGCTGGGGGTCACGGACCGCGCTCGCGTGCGACTTCCTGTTCACCGGGATCTTCTGGCTGACTCCGCGCAGGTTCCACTCGCGGGCTGCTTTGCTCCCAGGCATCCATGTGTCCGCGGAGGTATCCGAGCCGCGCCGCGGCAACAGTCGCGATGCGTGAGGTTCGGGAGGTGCGGCGCCCCTGAGCTTCGCCGACTGAAAAGCGCAACCCACCGGCAGCGCGAGCGTCTTGAACACGCGCGGGGGCACTGTCAGACCAATTTGTCCAAGGCGCAGATGCCCGCCATCCTTACCCGAAGAACAACCCCGTCAAACGCTT
>DATJEA010000587.1:0-2448 GCA_035497095.1 Acetobacteraceae bacterium
CGCCGGCGATCCGGTGACGCTCGGCGCCGCCTGGGCCACCCCGCCAGCGCTGCTGCAACCGGCGCTGTTCGAGCCGCCATACAGCGCGATGTGCCTGCCGGCCGGGCGCGGCGCCGGCAGCATCGCCGATGACGTCTACGCGCTCGGCGTGCTGCTGCTGACGCTGGCCCTCGGCCGACTGCCGCTGGCCGGGCTCGACGACCGCGCCATCATCCGCGCCAAGCTGGAGCGCGGCAGCTTCGCCGCCCTGGCCGGCGAGGCGCGCTTGCCCCCCGCCATCGCCGACCTCGCCCGCGGCATGCTGGCCGAGGATCCCGAGCATCGCCCGCCCCCCGCCCTGCTCGCCGACCCGGTCGCCGCCCGCGCCCGCCGCGTCGCCGCCCGCCCGCCGCCGCGCGCCCAGCAGCCGCTGGCCACCCCGTCCGGCCCGGTCTGGAACGCCCGCGGCCTCGCCCATGCCATCGCCGTCAATCCGGGGCACGGCGCCCAGTTGCTGCGCAGCGGCGCCGTCGATCGCTGGCTGCGCCATGGCCTCGGCGTCCCCGGCCTGGCCGTCCGGCTCGACGAGGCCACCCGCCAGCACCAGCCCGACGCCGATGACGCGCATGCCGACGCGCTGCTGGCCCTGCGTGCCACCGCCCTGCTCGACCCGCTGGCGCCGCTCGCCTGGCGCGGCCACGCGCTGTGGCCGGACGGCATCGGCCCGCTGCTGGCCGCCACCCCGGAGCGCGACGCCGCACTGGCCAACCTGATCGACTCCGAGGCCATCGCCGCGTGGGCCGCACTGCGCGCCGACCGCGCCGACCCGGCGCCGCTGGCCACCGAGGCGCACCAGTTGCGCGCGCTGCTGCACCTGAGCGGCTGGGCCGGCGGCGCCCCCAGGCTGCGCTACGCGCTCAACCCGCTGCTGCCCTGCGCCAGTCCGCTGCTGGCCGGGCACTGCGTCGCCCGCCTCACCGCGCTGCTGCCGGCGCTCGAAGCCGCCGGCGCAGACCCCGACACCACGAGCCTGCTGCCGATCGACCGCGAGATCGCCGCCTTCCTCGCCGCCCGCAGCGAGCACCGGGTGGAAGCGCCGCTGGCCGCCCTGGCCGCCGCCCGCGCGCCCGAGGCCGCCGCCCTGGCGCAGCTGCGCCTGCTGGCGCCGTTGCAGCAGCGCCTGACCCCTGCCCCGCTGCCGCAGCTCGCCGGCTGGCTCGGCGCCCATGTCACGCCCTGCCTGTCGCGCTGGCAGCACCGCCGGCGCCGCGCCGCGCTCGCCGCCGCACTCACCACGGCGATCCAGGCCGGCAGCCTGGCCCAGATGCTCGCCGTGCTCGACGACCCGACGCTCGAGGCAGATGCCCAGGGCGTCCGCCGCGCGACCCAGGCGGTGCAGGCGCTCGACCAGGCCCTGGCGACGCTTACCGCCGGCGCCCCGCAGCGCGCCCAGGCCGCGCGCCGCATCGGCCAGGACGCCATGCTCGGCCTCGGCCTCAGCGCGGTCGCGGTCGCCGCCATCGCCACCCTGCTCGGCTGATGCCGGCCGCCGGCGCGCATGCCCCGCCAAGGCTCTGGCTGCACGGCCTCATCTGCGGCACGCTGATCGCGGTCGCCGCCCCGGCCGCGCTGCTGGTTGCGGTGCTCGGCCTGCCGGCGCTGCTGAGCTGGCTTGTGGAGCGCACGCCCGGCCGCCCGGTCGCCCGCAGCCTCGGTCTGGCCGCCGCCGCCGCCTGCATCCCGGCGCTGGCGGCGCTCTGGCACGCCGGCCACGGCTGGGCCGCCTGCCTCGATCTGCTCGCCGATCCGCGCCGGCTGGCGGTCGCCTGGGCGGTGCAGGCCGGCTTCTGGTTGGCCGGCGAACTGGCGCCGCTGGCCGTCCGCCTGGCGCTCGACGCCGCCGCCGCCGCCCAGGCCACCCGGCTGCGCGCCCGCCGTGCCGAATACGAGCAGGAATGGGGCCTGCGCCCCGCCGGCGACGATCCGCCCTAAACGCAAAAAGGGTCGGAACTCGCGCCCCGGCCCTTCCGCGCACCGACTTCAGTGTGGCCTAGCTCGCCGTCGCCACGCTGCCCACCGGCCGCGCCGCCCGCCGCTGCTCGGCGACCTGCGTGTGCATCGACTTCTGCAACTTCTCGAACGCCCGCACCTCGATCTGGCGCACCCGCTCGCGCGAGATGGCGTATTGCTGCGACAGGTCTTCCAGCGTGGTCGGCTCGTCCTTCAGGCGCCGCTCGATCAGGATATGCCGCTCGCGGTCGTTGAGCGTCGCCAGCGCGCTGTTCAGCAACGCCCGGCGGCCGGTAAGCTCCTGCCGATCGCCGATCTCGGTCTCGTGGCTGACGCTGTCATCGACCAGCCAATCCTGCCACTCGCCCTCGCCATCGGCGCGCACCGGCGCGTTCAGGCTATGGTCCGGCGCGGCCAGCCGGCGGTTCATGTTGATCACATCCTGCTCCGGCACCGCCA
>DATJEA010000588.1:0-8215 GCA_035497095.1 Acetobacteraceae bacterium
CCGCTGTCGGCGATATTCGCGAATCAGGCACCATCATCACCGGTTTGCTTACCGGCAGCAGCAGCAAGGGCACCGCCCCTGAGCCTCCCCCGGATACTTCAGGCAGCGCCGGTCTCACCAGCACTGTGACCGACGATCACCCCAACGGCACCAACGCCATAGCCACTCTGGGAGCGTTCACCGCAGCCCGCGATTTCAAACTGACTGACACTGTCTCGCTTATCGTCGATGGCCCAATTTCGGCCAGCGGTTCGGCCGGGATCGATGACAGTGCCGCCAGCAGCACGCTTCCCGCGATCACCGTGAGCGGCAGCATGGTGGCGGCCGGCTTTGTCAGCTTGCGCGCGTCCGCGCTCACCGCCGGCGGCGGGCCGGCCATCCAACTCAACGCCGGCAGCGTGCTGGTGTCCGACAGCACCGTTGTGCTTGCCAGCAACGCCACCGGCCTCAGCGGGCCGGCGATCGTCCAGGACGCGGGCGGCCGTATCACCAGGAGCGGCGGCGAAGCGACCAGACTGGCCGGCAGCGTGGCCTCCGGCGACGTGACGCTGGCGGGCACCGGCAATCTCATCAGCGAGATCGCGCCGCTCGCCGCCTCGGCCGACCGGTTCTTCGTGCCGGCTGATCTTGCCGGCTTCTCTGCTCCGCCCGGCACGTTCACGCTGCGCGACGCCGCGCCACTGACCGTGAGCGGCACCATCGCCGCGAGCAAGATCGACCTCATCGAGACCACCGGCAGTATCAAGCTGAGTGGTCTGCTCATCACCGACGACGACGGCGGCAACGAGCCTCTCACCGGCAGCGTGTCGCTCACCGCGGTAACCGGTATCAGCGGCGGCGTGCTGGTTACCGGCGCGCTCGATGCCACACTCACCGACGCCGGTGATATCCTGCTGGAAAGCACCGCCAACCGGATCGGCGAGTTGCACAAGCTGTTGACGACGGATGCGCATGGCACCACCGCCGCGGTGTTCGATTCGGTCGGGCTGGCCATCGTCGGCCCGCTCTCTGCCGATACCCTGCGCATCACCGCCACCGGCACGATGACGCTGGCCGGCGACATCAGCACGGTCGGCGCCGATCGCGCGGCGTTGCGCCTGGTCGGGCCGCCGAACCCGAGCCTGTTCGCCCGCGCCGCCGCCCTGGTGGCCAAAAGCGGCGATGGCGGCCAGCAGGCCCGCCTGCTGCATTACCAGGCGCTGCACGCGGTGAACGAAAACAAGAACGCGGCGGCGCTGCAACTGCTGGACCGCGCCGATGCCGCCTACTCGCGCCTGCTCTCGCCGGACATGCTGCACGCGCGCGCCATCGGCAATGGGCCGGCCGGCGGCGCGGTGCTGACCGATGTGTCGACCCGCTCGGCGCTGATGGGGCTGGTCGAGGTGCGGCGCTACAAGGCGATCGTGCTGAACGACCTTGGCCGGGGGCCGGAGAGCCTTCAGGCGCTGGCCTCGGCCCGCCAGCTTGCCGCCGCCAACGGGCTGCACCAGCCGGTGCTGCGCGCCCGCATGGAGCGGACGGTCGCCGCCATGGACGCCGCCCGCAACGAGCCGGCGCGTGCCGCCGCCACCTATGCCAGCGCGGTTTCGGCGTTCTCCGCCTCGCTGCTCGACAGCCGGCCGGTGGCCGAGACCGAGCTGCTGCGGGCCGGCCAGTTGCTGCGCGCCGGTCAGCCGGCGGAGGCGCTGGTGGCCTGCCAGCATGGCGTGCAGATGCTGCGCCAGTTGAAGATCGGCACCGACGCCAACCTGCTGGTGCCGTGCCTGGACGCCTATGCGAAGGCCGCCGCGGCGCGCAGCAAGTCCGGTGACCACAACGGCGCGCAGGCGCTGCTGGCGGAGATGTTCGAGGCGGCGCAGCTTTCCCAGGGCGGCGTCACCAGCCAGCAGATCGCCCAGGCGACCGCCCGCCTCGGCGAGAATGCGCGCGACCCGAAAGTGGCCACCGCGATCAAGACCCGCCAGGACGCCGCGATCGCGCTGGCCGACCTGTATCGCGAGCGGGATCGTGCGACGCAGTCCAACACTGCCTTGGGCGATGCGGTCCTCCCTGGCCTCGCCGCGCCCGGCGCCGCATTGCCCGCCAGCGCCACCCCGCCGGTGGTTTCGGCCGGGCTCGATGCCAGGATCGCCAAGGCGCAGGCCGATATGGCCGCCGCCGATGCCGCGTTGCAGGCGGCGGCGCCGAATTTCGGCCAGTTGGTGCAGCAGGTGGCCCCGGCCGCGCAGGTGTTCGCGGCGCTGGCGCCGGGCGAAGGCTTTGTCTCGGTCGCTTTGTCCGACAATGGCGGCTGGAGTTTCCTGCTGCGCGACGGGCAGATCCATGTCGCGCATATCGATGGCGGCACGCCGCGCCTGGCGAAGCTGGTGAAGACGGTCCGCGCCGGCATCGAGAGCCACACCGGCACGCCGCCGCCCTTCAATATCGGCGCCACGCGCGAACTCTACACTGCGACGCTGGGCGGGCTGGCCGGCGCGATGAAGGGCATGACGTCGCTGGTGGTCGCGCCCACCGGGCCATTGCTGTCGGTGCCGTTCGAGGTGCTGCTGACCGGCCCGGCCGACCCCGACCACCTGGCCACGGCGCCGTTCCTGGTGCGCCAGATGCAGATCGCGCATGTGCCGGCGGCGACCAATTTCGTCGCGCTGCGCAAGGTCGCCAGCGGCTCGCGGGCGCAGCAGGCCTGGTTCGGCTTCGGCGACTTCCATCCGGTGACGCTGAGCCAGGCGCGGGCGAGCTACCCGGCCGGGTGCGGCAACAGCGCGCAACTATTCGCCGGCCTGCCGATTCTGCCATACGCGGTGCGTGAACTGTCGGCGGCGCGGCAACTGCTGTCGGCCTCCGCGTCGGATGAATTGCTGGGCAGCGCGTTCACCGCGCCGGCGGTGCTGAAGACGCCGCTGAAGAACTACCGCATCCTGCATTTTGCCGCGCATGCGCTGCTGCCCACCGATCTGCACTGCGAATCGGAGGCCGCCATCGTCACCTCGGCGCCGGCCGGGGCGAAGGATGCGTCCGGCGCGCTGCTCACCGCCTCGCAGATCACCGGCCTCGATCTCGACGCCAACCTGGTCATCCTGTCGGCCTGCAACTCGGGCGGGCCGGGCGCCGGTGCGGCGGGCGAAAGCCTGTCCGGCCTGGCGCGCGCGTTCTTCTATGCCGGCGCACGCGCCCTGCTGGTGACGCATTGGGAGGTCAACGACCAGACCGCCGCCTATCTGGTCGCATACATGCTGGGGCAGGCGGAAAAGCACCCGGCGCTGGGCTTTGCCGGGGCATTGCGGGCGGCGCAGCTTGCCATGCTGGACAGCGCCGGCAACGGGTCGCCGATCGCGCTGGCGCACCCGTTCTACTGGGCGCCGCTGGCGCTGATCGGCGATGGATCGGGCAGGAAGGCCACCGCGATGGTCAAGGCCAAGGCGATCGGTACCGCGGGCGTCCGGATGGCGCAGCGGTAGCCGGCACTCCCGCTACCGCGCTTCCGGCGGCACGAAGCGCTGCCAGTGCCCCGGCCGCGCCGGCTGCTGGCCGTAGTCTTGCAGCGCGTCGGCGGTGCGCCCGACCAGGTCGGCGAAACGCAGGTCGCGCGCCGCCAGCAGCGCGTCCAGCTCGGCAATCAGTCGGCCGAGCGCGGCAAACCCTTGCTGCATCACCACCGAACTGGCCTCGATCGCCGAGGCGCCGGCCAGCGCCATGCGCAGCACGTCGGCGCCGCTGCGCACCCCGTTGGTGCCGAGCAGCGGGCGGCCCGGCCCCACTGCGCGGCGGCTCAGCGCCAGAAACCGGCAGACGATCGGCAGCGCCCAGGGGCCACCATAGGCGGCCTGCGTGCCCAGCACCGGCGCGAAACTGTCGATATCCGGCACCAGCGCCATGAAGCGGCCCATCATCACCACCGCGTCGGCGCCGGCCGCACTCGCCGCGGCAGAGAGCGCCGGCAGGTTGCTGGAGAGGCCGGTGAGCTTCACCCAAAGCTGCATCCCTGGCGTCGCGGCGCGGACCGCCGCCACCAGCGCCGCCAGCCCGGCCGGCTCGCTCTCGTTCATGATGCTGCCCGGCCGCGCCTCGCTGGCATGCGGCGCGCCGACATTCAGCTCGAACACCCGCACCCCGGCCGCGCAGGCCGATGCGGCCAGCTCCGCCGCCGCCGCCTGGCCGCCCAGCACGACGCTGGCGGCGACGAACTGGCCGGTTGCCGCCGCCTGCCGGTCCAGCCCGGCGATCACCGCGAACCACTGCGCCGGATCGTGCTGCGCGAGGCCGGAGCGGTTGAACAGCGAGACGCCGGCGGCCTCCCACGCCACCGGCCGCGCCTCGGCGTCCAGCTTCACGTAATCCGCCCGGTCAAGCTGGGCCGCCGCTGCCGGCTGCTCGTTGACCGATTTGGCGATCACCCCGGCGGCACCGGTCGCCAATGCGGCGCGAATGCCGGCCGCCGTCGCCACCGCCTCGTTGGCGCCGCAGATCACCGGGTTGCGCAGCGCCAGCCCGCCGATGCGGATCGCCAGACGGTCGGACGGCATCGGCGGCGTCTCCCGGTCCCTGTCTCGTGGCGAACGGGCTCCCGATTGAAACCGCGTCGCCGGCAACGCTATGGTCGCGCGGAGAAACCGTCAACGCCAAGGAGCGACCGATGGACGACACGGCAGCGACCGAGGCGCGGGTGGACCGGCTGCTGCACGGCGCCATCGACCCGCATGTGCATAGCGGCCCGTCGATCGCGCAGCGCGGCGTCGATCATCTGGAACTGGTGATGCAGGCCTCGGCGGCCGGCTTCGCCGCGGTGGTCACCAAGGACCATGATTATAGCGGCGTGATGACGGCGGCGCTGATCGCCCGGCATTACCCGGAGCTGCGCACCAGACTCTATTCCGGCATCGTGCTGAACAACGTGGTCGGCGGCTTCAACCCGTATGCGGTGGAGCATACCGCGGCGATGGGCGGCAAGATCGTCTGGATGCCGACCTTGGCCGCCGAGAACCACCTGCGCTGGGAGAAGACCGGCAGTTGGGTGCACCCTGCCTCCACCCAGAAGATCCGCCCCGCCACCGCGGTGCCGGTGCTGGACGGCGCCGGCCAGGTGCGCGACGAGGTGAAGGAGGTGCTGGACGTGATCGCCCGCACCGACATGGTGCTGGCCAGCGGCCACCTGCATGTCAGCGAGACCTGGAAGATCTTCGAGCAGGCGCAGCGCCGTGGCGTCAGGCGCTTGGTGCTGACCCATCCGGAGGACATCGTCGAAGCCAGCATGAACGACGTCGCCGGCCTTGCCGCGATGGGCGCCTTCGTCGAGCATTCGCTGTGCATGTTTCTCGACGGCTCGAAGTTCAAGACCCAGCAGGAGGACGATCTGCGCCGCCATATCGACGCGGCCGGGGTGGGCCAGACCATCCTGTGCTCCGATCTCGGCCAGACCGGCGTGTTCAGCCCGCTGGAAGGCTTTCGGCGCGGCATCAGGCTGTGCATCCGGCTGGGCTATGACGATGACCAGATCGGCCAGATGGTCTCCACCAACGCCGCCCGCGCGCTGGGCATCGAGGCCGATTTGCCGCAGGCGGCCTGATCCGGCGCACCGCGATGGCCGCGCGCCGCTATCTCGATCAGCGCCTGCGGCTGCATCTGCTGCGCGCGGTGGACGCCATCCAGACCCATCGCAGCCTGTTGAAAGCCGCCGCGGCACTCGGCCTCAGCCAGCCGGCGCTGAGCAAAAGCCTGCACGAACTGGAAACCACGCTGCAACTGCGGCTGTTCGAGCGCCATGCCCGCGGCGTGACCCCGACCCAGGCCGGAACCATCGTCATCGCCGCCGCCAGGCGCATCCTGGCCGAACTGCGCCGGCTTGACGACGAGCTTGATCTGGTGGCCTCGCCTGGCGGCGGCAGCGTCGCGCTCGGTGCGTTGCCGGTGGCAGCCGTTGGTGTGCTGCCGGCGGTGCTGACCCGGCTGACCGCGACGCATCCCGATATCCGCGTCAGCCTGCGCCAGGGCCGCACCGAGGAGTTGCTGCCGCTGCTGGCCTCCGGCGAAATCGACCTGATCGTCGGCCGGCTCTACGCGCCGCAGGTGCCGGACGGCTTCCAGCGCGAGGCGCTGTGGACCGAGCCGATCTCGATCCTGGCCCGCCCCAGCCATCCGCTATTCGCGGCGCCAGCGGCTTCGGTCGAGGCGCTGCGCCGCTACGAACTGGTGCTGCCCACCGTCAGCCAGCGCGTCGGCCAGGAGATCGACACCCTGCTGGCCAGCCTCGGGCTGGTGCCTACCGCCTCGCTGCGCTCCAGCTCGTACGGCTTCATCCGCGAGATGCTGCACGGCACCGACCTGATTTCCGCCATGCCGCGCTTCATGATGGCCGGCGATCTGCTGCGCGGCACGCTGGCGGTGGTGCCGCTGCCTATAACCGGGCCGGAGCGTCACGCCGGCCTGATCCTGCCGCACGACCGGCCACTGCCGCAGGCCGGGCGGGAATTCGTGGCCGCGCTGCGAGGCTACGTCGCGGAGCTGACCGAACGCGGCATCGCCAAAGCCATAACCGATGGCAATATCCCCCGCGCCCGAAGCAATAAGACGGCGGCGCGCAAACCGGCCTAGACTGCCCTTGCAGGACAGGAAACCCAACCATGAACGCACCCGGCAAAACCGCTCTGCCCGAGAAAACTGCACTGGTCGTCAGCGCCCATTCGGCGGATTTCGTCTGGCGGGCTGGCGGCGCCATCGCGCTGCATGCCGAGCAGGGCGTCGCGGTCACCGTCATCTGCCTGTCCTATGGCGAGCGCGGCGAATCGGCCAAGCTGTGGCGCCAGGAGGGCATGACGCTGGAGCGGGTGAAGGCGTCGCGCCGGCAGGAGGCGGAAGCCGCCGCCGCCTGCCTCGGGGTGGCCGATCTCCAGTTCTGGGACCTCGGCGACTACCCGATCACGCTGTCGCAGGACTCGCTGTTTCGGCTGGCCGACGTGTTCCGCGCGCTGCGGCCGGCGTTCATGCTGACCCACTCCAAGGCGGACCTGTATAATCACGACCACCCGGCGGTGACCGATTTCGCCCAGCACGCGCGGATCATCGCCCAGGCGCATGGCCATAATCCGGGGCAGCAGGTGCTCGGCGCGCCGCCGGTCTATCTGTTCGAGCCGCATCAGCCGGAGCAATGCGACTGGAAGCCGGATGTGCTGCTCGACATCAGCAGCGTCTGGGCGAAAAAGCGCGCCGCCATCGAATGCATGGCCGGCCAGGAGCATCTCTGGGACTACTACACGCGCGTCGGCCAGCAGCGCGGCGCCCAGGCGGCGCGCAACTCCGACAGGAAGATCGCCTATGGCGAGGGCTATCAGGCGGTGTTCCCGCATGTGGTGGAGCGGCTGGGGTGAGCGGCGCGCCGACCAGCCTCTCCACCGCGCTCGGCCGCACCAAGCGTACCGAGGCGCTGTTCAGCGGCGCCGTGAGCTCGCCGCTGCTGCGTCTGGCGCTGGCCGATCTGCCGGCGATCACCCGCGCCTTCGCGCCGATGGTGCGCGAGGGGCGTTACCAGGTCAGCGAGATGGCGATCGCCACGCTGCTGATGGCCAAGGCCGCCGGCAAGGACCTGGTGCTGCTGCCGGCTGTGCTGGTGGCGCGCTTCCAGGAGGCGGCGATGCTGTGCCGCGCCGATGGCCCGATCAGCGGCCCCGCCGACCTCGCCGGCCGCCGCATCGGCGTGCGCGCCTACAGCCAGACCACCGGCATGTGGCTGCGCGGCACGCTGCAGGACCGCTTCGGCCTGCGGCCCGAGGCGATGCGCTGGGTCACTTTCGAGGACGCGCATGTTGCCGAATTCCGCGACCCTCATTGGGTGACGCGCGCGCCCGCCGGCGCCGATATCCTGGCCATGCTGCGCGGCGGCGAGCTCGACGCGGCGATCCTCGGCGCCGAGCTGCCCAGTGACCCCACGCTGCGCCCGGTGTTCGCCGACCCGGCAGCCGCCGGTGAAGAATTCCGCGCCGAGCATGGCTTCATGCCGGTCAACCACCTGGTCGTCGTGCGCGGCGATCTGGCCCGCGCCCGCCCGGACCTGCTGGCGGAACTGCTGCGTATGCTGGGTGAGGCCGGCGCCGATCTACCGGGCCGCGCTGGGCTCGACCCGGCGCTCCGCCTGGCGCTGCGTTATTGCGCGGCGCAGGGTCTGCTGCTGCGGCCGCTCGCGCTGGATGAGGTTTGGGCCGGATCGCCGGCATCAGGATTGCAG
>DATJEA010000589.1:0-2457 GCA_035497095.1 Acetobacteraceae bacterium
CGCGGAAGTTGCGTGACGGCTCGTTCAGCCGGATCACGTCGCGCAGGAACGGCCCCAGCACACGCGTGTCGCCGCTGCCGCGCACGCCGGGCTGCGGCACCGCGACCGCGTAGTCGCGGAAATCCGGCAGACGCAGGTCGCGCAGCAGCAGGCCGCCGTTCGCATGCGGGTTCGCACTCATCCGGCGCGCGCCGGCGGGCGCGAGCGCAGCCAGCTCCGGCCGCAGCCGGCCGTGCGCATCGAACAGCTCTTCCGGCCGGTAGCTGCGCAGCCACGCCTCGACCTGCTGCAAGTGCTCCGGCGGGCTGCTGGCGGAGACCGACAACGGCACCTGGTGGGCGCGGAAAGTGCCCTCGTTCGGTTTGCCGTCCACCAGCTTCGGTCCGGTCCAGCCCTTGGGCGAATCGAGCACGATCATCGGCCAGCGCGGCCGCGTGCGGACGCCACCTTCGCGCGCATCGCGCTGGATCTGCCGGATCTGCGCCACCACCGCATCCAGCGTCGCCGCC
The DNA here is from genome assembly GCA_035497095.1 of Acetobacteraceae bacterium. Lineage (GTDB taxonomy): Bacteria > Pseudomonadota > Alphaproteobacteria > Acetobacterales > Acetobacteraceae > 70-18. The sequence goes on from DATJEA010000589.1 coordinate 510, forward strand.
ATCGCCTGGTGCATCGCCACGGGTTCGCTGCCCGAAACGAAATACGGCGTCCAGCCGTAGCCGCGCAGCAGCTGTTCCAGTTCCTCGCGGGGAATGCGCGCCAGCACCGTGGGGTTGGCGATCTTGTAGCCGTTCAGATGCAGGATCGGCAGCACCGCGCCGTCGCCCACCGGGTCGAGGAACTTGTTCGAATGCCAGGCCGTGGCCAGCGGCCCGGTTTCCGCCTCACCGTCGCCCACCACGCAGGCCGCGATCAGGCCGGGGTTGTCGAACACCGCGCCGAACGCGTGGCTCAGCGAGTAGCCGAGTTCGCCGCCCTCGTGCAGCGAGCCAGGGCATTCCGGCGAGGCGTGGCTGGGGATGCCGCCGGGAAACGAGAACTGCTTGAACAGCCGCTGCAGCCCCGCCTCGTCCTGGCTGATGTCCGGGTAGACCTCGCTGTAGGTGCCGTCCAGGTAGGCGTTCGCCACCACCGCGGGGCCGCCATGGCCGGGGCCGGAGATGTAGAACATGTCCAGGTCGCATTGCCGGATCACGCGGTTCAGGTGCGCATAGATGAAATTCTGCCCCGGAGTGGTGCCCCAGTGGCCCAGCAGCATGTGCTTGACGTGCGCGAGCACCAGCGGCTCCTTCAGCAAGGGATTGGCGCGCAGGTAGATCTGCCCGACCGAAAGGTAATTCGCGGCGCGCCACCAGGCGTCGATGCCGTGCAGTTCGGCGGGATCAAGCGGTTGGCGGGCCAAGGTGTCGGTAGTCATGATCTGGCCATCCCCGTGGATGTGGAGGAAACCCGGTTCGGCGCATGGTGTACACCCTGGACCGTGAATTTCGCTGTGACACCTCGTCGCACCGGCTTCGACAGCTTCGCCGTCGAGCCGCGATCTGGTTGCAACCGCGGCACCCGCTGCCCACCGCCGTGATGACCATCGACGACCGCCCCATGCGAGCGCATTCGGCACTCGCCTCCGGCATGGAGTATTGATGAGCATCAATATGCCGGTGCGGCGTTCTTCTTAGCGTTGCCGACACCATGCATGACATCCCTACCGCCGCCCCTCTTCCGCGGACTTCGACCGGCAAGCCGGCGGGCGCACCGCCTGGTGTGCCCGCAAGCCACACCGAAGGGTTGTCGGAACGCGAGGCTCAAAATCGGCAGGTCAGGTATGGACCGAACGAGGCCCGTGCCGCCGGCCATGGCGGCGCCGTCTCGGCCTTGCTCTTGCTGTTCACCAATCCACTGGTAGTCATCCTGCTACTGGCCGCCGGCGTCTCCGGATTCCTCGGCGATAGCGTCGGTGCCGCCATCATCGCGGCCATGGTGATCCTCAGCGTCACCCTCAATTTCGCGTTGAGTTACCGCTCCCAGCGTGCGGCCAATCGTCTACGCGACGAGATTGCGCCAATGGCCATGGTCTGCCGCGATGGCCGCTGGCAGGAGCGGCCTCGCCGTGACGTGGTGCCGGGCGACCTGATCCGGCTGGCCGCGGGGGACCGGGTACCCGCGGATGCTCGCCTGATCACCGCGCGCAACCTGCATGTGCTGCAAGCCGCGCTCACGGGCGAGTCGATGCCCGTGGAAAAGGAGGTGGCCGATGCGAGGCGATGCCGATGAGCAGGACGGCGAGCAGCAGGAACACCATGGTGTGCATGATCAGCCGGGCAAAGTCGCTCAGGCCGCGCTCGAATTCGGTGGGCGGTGGACGCTCGGTCAAGGCCTCGGCAACGTCGCCGAACGCCGTCTGGCGGCCGGTGGCAAAGACGAGTGCAGTCGCCGTACCGGCAACGACCGACGTGCCGAGAAAAACCAGATGCCGCGCATCGGCGCTTCGATCCTGGCCCTCTGATTCATCGGCCACCTCCTTTTCCACGGGCATCGACTCGCCCGTGAGCGCGGCTTGCAGCACATGCAGGTTGCGCGCGGTGATCAGGCGAGCGTCCGCGGGTACCC
>DATJEA010000590.1:0-4473 GCA_035497095.1 Acetobacteraceae bacterium
AGGCTGTCGCAAAACGCGGGACGGCACGGCTTGCCGTTTCCGGCGGCACCACGCCGGGCTGCTCGGAGATGCGCATCTGGTGGCTGAGCCATTCCGGGAGATAGGCGAGAGCAGGCGCGAGCCAGGCGGGAGCGTTCGGCATCGGGGCGAGATCCGTGATGAGAAAGGGCTCAGTCGTCGTCGCTCCAGGTTCGCCCGTCACGCTCGATCAGCGCAATAGCCGATGACGGGCCCCAGGTGCCGGAGGTGTAGTGTTTCGGCGGCTCCGGGCTGGCGGCCCAGGCCTCCAGGATCGGGTCGATCCAGGTCCAGGCCGCCTCCACCTCGTCGCGGCGCATGAACAGCGTCTGGTTGCCGCGCACCACGTCCATCAGCAGCCGCTCATAGGCGTCCGGATTGCGCACGCCGAAGGTCTCCGCGAACCCCATGTTGAGCGGCACCTCGCTCAGGCGCATGCCGCCCGGTCCGGGGTCCTTGATCATCAGCCACAGCTTCACGCTCTCGTCCGGCTGCACCCGGATCACCAGCCGGTTGGCGGCGATCGGCCCGGCGGCCGGCGCGAACACCGAATGCGGGATGGCGCGGAAGGTGATGACGATCTCCGACACCCGGCTCGCCAGCCGCTTGCCGGTGCGCAGGTAGAACGGTACCCCGGCCCAGCGCCAGTTGCCGATTTCGAGCTTCAGCGCGACGAACGTCTCGGTGCGGCTGCTCGGGTCGCCGAGCTCGTCCAGATAGCCGCCGACCGGCCCGCCAGCCGAGGCGCCGGCACGATACTGGCCGCGCACGGTGAACTGGTCGACCGTCGCGGCGGTGATCGGCACCAGCGATTTCAGCACCTTCAGCTTCTCGTCGCGCAGCGCGTCGGCGCTGATGTCGTGCGGCGGCTCCATCGCGGTGAGGCAGACCAGCTGCATCATATGGTTCTGCACCATGTCGCGCAGCGCGCCGGCGGTATCATAATACCCCGCGCGGCCCTCGACGCCGAGGGTTTCCGCCACCGTGATCTGCACGTGGTCGATATGCGCCGCATTCCACAGCGGCTCGAACAGCGCATTGGCGAACCGCAGCGCCATCAGATTCTGCACCGCCTCCTTGCCGAGATAATGATCGATCCGATAGATCCGCTCCTCCGGAAAGGCGGCGCCCACCGCATCGTTCACCGCCGCCGCCGAGGCGAGACTCTTGCCGATCGGCTTCTCCACCACGATGCGGGCGTCGCCATCGTTCAGCCTATGGGCCGCCAGCCGCTCGCAGATCGGCCCGAACAGCTCCGGCGAGGTGGCCAGATAAAACACCCGGATATGCTCCGGCTCCTCCTCGAGCGTGGCGGCCAGCTCGGACCAGCCCGGCTCGGCCCCGGCGTCGGCGGCGATATAACGAAAGCGGCCGAGGAAGCGCTTCACCGCCGGCGCCTTGCGCTCATCCTTCGGCACGTGGTCATCCAGCGACCGCTGCGCCAGCGCGCGAAAGTCGTCGTCCGACAGCGCGCGCCGGGCCACGCCGATGATCCGCGCGCCATCCGGAATCTGCCCGCTGGCGCAACGCTCGAACAGCGCCGGAATCAGCTTGCGGCTGGCGAGATCGCCGGTGGCGCCGAACACCACCAGGTCGAACGGATCGACCGCTATCACCCTGGCCACCATCAATTCAGCACTCCGTAACGTGAACCGCGAGACCGGCCTTCGAGGTCTCCTTGTATTCGCTGCGCATATCCATCCCGGTCTGCCGCATCGTGGCGATCGCCTCGTCGAGTGTCACATGGTGGGCGCCGTCGCCGGACAGCGCCAGCGAGGCGGCGTTGATCGCCTTCACCGCGCCCATCGCATTGCGCTCGATGCAGGGAATCTGCACCAGCCCGCCGATCGGGTCGCAGGTCATGCCGAGATGATGCTCAAGGCCAATCTCGGCCGCATTCTCCACCTGCGCCGGGTCCGCGCCGAGCACCGCGGCGAGCCCCGCCGCCGCCATCGCGCAGGCCACCCCGACCTCGCCCTGGCAGCCCACCTCGGCGCCGGAGATCGAGGCGTTGCGCTTGGCCAGCGCGCCGATCGCCGTCGCCGTGAGCAGGAAGGTCTCGGTGCCTTCCGGTGAGCCGCCGTGGTAGCGCCGCCAGTAGCGCAGCGTCGCCGGAATCACCCCGGCCGCGCCATTGGTCGGCGCGGTCACCACCCGCCCGCCGACCGCATTCTCCTCATTGGCGGCGATCGCCCACAGGCTGGCATGGTCGCTCGCCTCGGTCGGCCAGGGCAGGTTGCGCGCGCGCCGCTCGGCCAGCCGCGCCGCGAGCGCGCGGGCCCGGCGACGCACCCGCAGCCCGCCAGGCAACTCCCCCTCGCCGGCCAGCCCGCGGTCGATGCAGGTCTCCATCGCGGCGGCAATCTCGGCGACATAGGCATGGATTTCCGCCGCCGGCCGCAGCGCACACTCGTTATCGTACTGCAACTCGGCGATCGAACGCCCGGTCGCCGCCGCGGTCTCCAGCATCTGCGCCGCATGGGTGAACGGATGCGGCAGGCTCGCCAGCGCGGTCTCCGGCTCGCTGTCGCCGTCGCGCCGGATGAACCCGCCGCCCAGCGAATACCACAGCTCCTCCAGCATGACGCCGCCGCCCGCGTCCTCCAGCCGGAACCGCAGCGCGTTCGGATGCCCGGCCTCCACCCGCTCGAAATCGAACACCACCTCGGCCGCCAGCCGCCCCAGCCCGGGAACCGCCAGCGTCCCCTCCTCGGCCAGCCGCGCCGGCAGCGCATGCACCAGGTCGGGGTCCGCGGTCGCCGGCTCCATGCCCGCGAGCCCAGCCAGCACCGAGGTATCGGTGGCATGCCCCCGCCCGGTCCAGGCCAGCGAGCCATACAGCGTGGCGACAATCCGCGCCGGCCGACCGGGCGCGGCCTGCGCCACCGCATTGCGCACAAACGCCAGCGCGGCGCGCATCGGCCCGACGCTGTGCGAGCTGGACGGCCCGAGGCCAATGCGAAACAAGTCGAACACACCGATGAGTTGGGTCACGTCGCCACCTTTCCAAGGAGCCGGGGGGCAGGCTAGACCGCTATGACGGTACGGCCAAATGGGCGGCCAGATGCGGAGGGCGGAATGGCAGGCGTGCTGGCGGGCATCCGGGTGGTGGAACTGGGCCAGGTGCTGGCCGGGCCGTTCGTCGGCGCCATCTTCGCCGATCTCGGCGCCACGGTGATCAAGGTCGAGCGCGCCGAGGGCGACGACGCCCGCCGCATGGGCCCGGATTTCCGCCACGGCGACGCGCTGACCTTCCACATCATGAACCGCGGCAAACAGTCGGTCACGCTCGACCTGCGCGCCCCCGCCGGCCAGGCCGCGTTCGAGCACCTCGCCGCCACCGCCGACGTGCTGGTGCACAACCTGCGGCCGGACGTGCCGGCGGCGCTGGGCATCGACGGCGCGGCGATGACCGCCCGCCATCCCCGCCTGATCTACGCCGCGATCTCGGCGTTCGGCCATGTCGGCCCGCTGGCGCTGCATCCGGGCTTCGAGCCGCTGATCCAGGCCTATTCCGGCCTGTCCAGCCTGAACGGCGGCGAGGACGACCCGCCACTGCGCGCCGCCGCCTCGATCTGCGACCAGGGCAGCGCGATGTGGGCGGTGATCGGCACGCTGGCGATGCTGCAACAGCGCGGCCGCACCGGCCGCGGCGGCGTGGTCACCACCTCGCTGCTGGAGACCGCGCTGCTCTGGGCCGGCCAGAAAATCGACGCCTACATGAACACCGGCACGCTGCCCGAGCGCCACCGCTCCGGCCACCCGTCACTGGTGCCCTACGAAGCGTTCGAAGCCGCCGACGGCCCGTTCCTGATCTGCGCCGGCAATGACCGCCTGTTCGCCAAACTGTCCGCCGTGCTGGACCGCCCCGACCTGCCGCAGGACGAACGCTTCGCCAGCAACCGCGCCCGCCTGCGCAACAAGCCCGCCCTGTTCGCGGCCATCTGCCCGATCCTGGCCGGCCGCGATCGCGCGCACTGGATCGCCGCCCTGCAAGCGGTCGGCGTCCCGGCCGCGCCGATCCACGACGTGCCGGAAGCCCTGGCCCAGCCGCAGGTGCAGGCCCTCGGAATGTTCCAGACCGTCCCCGGCGAGAATTTCACCCTGACCGCGCTGCCGCTGAGCTTCGACGGCGTGCGCCCCCCGATCCAGCACGGCGCGCCGCGGCTGGGTGCGGATAATCCTCGACCAGGCGAATGAGCAGAAATCAAAGGCTCTTATCGCGGTGCATGTCGGTGGTCAGGCGAGGGAGGCAAGGAAGGTCTTCTTTTTGTGAACAAAAAGAAGCAAAAAAACTTCAGGACGGCGCTTCGCGCGCTGGGGGTTGGAGGCTTTGTCCGCTCCGCCCGGTCGACGTTGCAAGGCGAATGAAGTTGTTTGCGCGCTTTTTTTCGAAAAAGCGCCGCTTGCTCGCCTGCCATCCGCAAACCGCGCCGCCGATCGCAGATTTTCGGG
>DATJEA010000591.1:0-3247 GCA_035497095.1 Acetobacteraceae bacterium
GGCAGCGGGCTCGGGTTGGCGATCACCCGCGACCTGCTGCGCGCCCAGGGCGGCGATGTGGCGGTGCTGTCCAGCGGGGCGTCCGGCACCGCGTTCCGCCTGACCCTGATGCTGCATGCCGAGGCGGCGAAGCCGGCCGCCGCCCCGGTTGGCGCCGGCACCGGACCGGACGTATAGCTCGGCGATCGATCGAGGAGAGCACGGCGCATGCAATGGGACCCCACGCAATATCTGCGCTACGGCGGCGAACGGCTGCGCCCGGCGCTGGACCTGATGGCGCAGGTTCGGCTGTCGGCGCCGGCGCATGTGGTCGATCTCGGCTGCGGACCGGGCAACGTGACCGCGATCCTGAAGCAGCGCTGGCCGGAAGCCGACGTGCTGGGCATCGATTCCTCGCCGGAGATGCTGGAGAAAGCGCGGCTGGCGGCGCCGGATTGCCGTTTCGCGCAGGGCAGCTTCGGCGACTGGGCGCCGGAGGTGGCGCCGGCGCTGATCTATTCCAACGCCGCGCTGCACTGGCTGGACGGGCATGAGACGCTGTTTCCGCGTCTGCTCGGCCTGCTGGCGAAGGGCGGCGTGCTGGCGGTGCAGATGCCGGGCATGCATGCCGCCCCGCTGCGCGCGCTGCAAAACGAGATCGCCGCCAACGGGCCGTGGGCGGACGAGTTGGCCGATGCCGACTTCGCGCGGCCGATTTTGGAGCCGCCCGCCTATTGGGACCTGTTGCGGCCGCATTGCGCGGCGCTGGATATGTGGGAGACCACCTATATGCACGCGCTGCAAGGCGAGGACGCCGCGGTGCAATGGGCGATGGGCACCAGCCTGAAGCCGTTCCTGGACCGGCTCAGCGGCGATCTGCGGGCTGGTTTTCTGGCTGCCTATACCGAGGCGATGCGGGAGCCCTACCCACGCCGCGCCGATGGCTCGACGCTGGTGCCGTTTCGCCGGGTGTTCATGGTGGCGACGGTCTGATGGTTCAGCGGCCGCCTTCCGGCTGGTGGATTTCCGCCGGCGGGCGGCGGACCACCAGGTCGATCTCGACCAGCGCGTCATAGGCGAGGCCGGTGACACCGATGCAGGTGCGGGCCGGGCGGCGGTCGGGCGGGAACAGGCTGGCCCAGACCGCGTTGAGGGCGGCGTAGTCGCGCTGGAATTCGGTGAGGTAGATGCGCGCCATCGCGACATGCTCCAGCCCGAGCCCGAGGCCGGCCAGCACCAGGCGCAGATTGGCGACCACCGCCAGGGTCTGCGCCTCGATGCCGTCGGGCAGCACGCCGGGGGCGCCGGGGGTGTCGGGCATCTGGCCGGTGACGAACACCCAGCCATCGTCCTCGACGGCGTGGCTGAACGGCGCGACCGGGCGCGGGCCGCCCTGGATCAGGTGAAAGCGCATCGCATCATCTCCGAAAGTGAGCGGCGAGCGGGATCATGCTACGGCCCGCCCTGCTTGAGGAAGCCGATGGAAAACCACGGCACCACGGCGACCACCAGCAGGCCGACCATCAGGGCTGCCATATACGGCCAGATGCGCTTCATGCCGGCATCCGGCGACACCCGGCCGATGACGCAGGCGGCATAATAGCCGACCCCCATCGGCGGCGAGAACAGCCCGACGCCCATCGCCAGGATCACCACCATCGCGTAGTGCACCTCGTGGATGTGCAGTTCGCGGGCGATCGGGAACAGCAGCGGGCCGAACAGCACGATCGCCGGCAGGCCCTCCAGCACGCTGCCGAGGATCACGAACACCACGATCGACTCCATCATGAAGCCGAACGCGCCGCCGGGGGCGGTTTGCATGTATTGCGCCAACTGATGGCTGAAACCGGACTGGGTCAGCGCCCAGGCCATCGACGTGGCGGTGCCGATGATCAGCAGGATGGCGCCGGACAGCGAGGCGGTTTCCAGCAGCATGGGGTAGACCCGCCGCCAGGCGAATTGCCGGTAGAAGGTGAGCCCGATCACCACCGCATAGGCGATGCCGATGGTGGAGACCTCGGTGGCGGTGGCGACACCCTCCACCACCGCGGTGCGGATCACGAACGGCAGCACCAGCGCCGGCAGCGCGATCCAGAACGTGCGCCACACCGCGCGGCGCGACACCCGCGCGCCGAGGGTCTCGTTGCGCGAACGGTACCAGGCCACCACCGCCAGCGCCACCGCCAGCACCGCGCCGGGCAGCAGGCCGCCGGTGAACAGCGCGGCGATCGAGACTCCGGTCACCGAACCGATGGTGATCAAAACCAGACTCGGCGGGATGGTCTCGCTCATCGCGCCCGAGGCGGAGAGCACCGCGATCAGTTCGCCCTCGTTGGCGCCGCGCGCCTTCATCTCGGGAAACAGCACCGGGGCGATCGCCGCCATGTCGGCCGCCTTGGCGCCGGAGATGCCGGAGACCAGGTACATCGCGCCGAGCAGCACGTAGTACAGCCCGCCGCGCACATGCCCGACCAGGCCGGCGAGGAAGGCGACCATGGCGCGGGCCATGCCGGTCATCTCGATCAGCAGGCCGAGGAACACGAACAGCGGGACGGCCAGCAGCACCAGGCTGCTCATGCCCTCGTCCATGCGGCTGACCACGATGAACAGCGGCACCGAGGTGACGCATTTCAGGAACGCCACCGTCGCCGCGCCGAACGCGAAGGCGATCGGCACCCCGATCAGCACGCCGGCCGCCAGCAGCGCGACGAAGAAGATCACCAGGTTCCAGTTGCCGATCGCCAGCAGCAGCGGCGTCGCCCACCACAGCAGGCCGGCCAGCGCCGCCAGCAGCAGCGCGATCTCGGCGACCGGCCGCCAGCCGAACCGCGCGAGGCGCAGCAGCGACCAGATCAGCATCACGCCGCAGCCGACCGCGATGGCGCCGGCGCGCAGGATGTCGGACAGGCCGAGCGCCGGGGTGGTGATGTAGATCTCCTCCTCGGCGTAGTTGATCGCCCAGGGCAGCACGATGGCCAGGAACAGCGCCGGAACCGCGACCGCCAGCACCTCGGCGCGCGCGCGCAGGCCGGGCGGCATCCAGGACACCACCGCGGTCAGCCGCATATGCTGGGTGCGCTCCAGCGCCACCGCCGAGCCGAGCATGGCCAGCCAGAGGAACAGGATCGAGGCCAGTTCGTCCGACCAGACGAACGGATGGTGGAACACGAAGCGGCTGACCACGCCGGCCAGCAGCACCGCGATTTCCACCAGCACCAGGATCGCGGTGGGAATTTCCACCACGCGGCGCAACACCGTCTCGGCGCGG
>DATJEA010000592.1:0-6805 GCA_035497095.1 Acetobacteraceae bacterium
CGGTCACTGGCTGTCCCCTTCCATGGCACGCTCAATCAGGCCGCGAACGCAGCGAGGCACATTGGACCGGCCGCAACGCACCCTTCCACAAATTTCGCGTGTGGCGCAATCCACACCGTCTGGCCATGCCGTTCGGTGGACGGCCTCGGCGCGGAAGGGTTGTCGAGGCAGTCTTGGCGACATCGTCGGCTCCAGCGCGAAGCGGCGAGCGGTCTCCAACCCGATATTCTCGCGGTGTAATCGGCATTCCAAAGCGAGGTTGGTCCACAACCATCGAAAGAAGTGTCCTCGAAAGATACGCAGCGTTGAGAGAAAGCAGGTGCTCGGCTGTACGGAGCATGCTGCTGAAACGTCACTCTACGACCAAGGCCGCCGCAGGGAACCGCGCGCCACAATCAGGACTTATGCCACCAGCGGATGGCAACGTCACGACAGGCCACTCGCGCCGTCGTTGCCTCTGCCGCTCGGTTGCTGAGTCCAGGTGTACGCATCGGAGGCCCAGCCATCGTCCGACCACAGGTTTGCGCCGCCCATACCGCGCGTTCCCGGAGCCGGGATGAAACAACATTGGAGAACAACATGCCGGTCCCCACCGTAGCGCTCGCCTCCATCCTCCTCCTGCTCGCCGCCTGCGGCAGCAGCGAGCCTGACCGCGTTCAGGGGGCTGCCGCAGCAGGTGCGGCGAGCGGGGCGACTGTCGGCCTTGTCGGCGGTCCGGTCGGTGTTGCCGCCGGCGCCGTCATCGGCGGCGGTGCCGGCGCAATTGCCGGGGCGACGACCACACCGAATCAGGTGGACCTCGGGAAGCCGGTGTGGAAGCGGCAGTGACCGCCGACTTTCGCTGGCACGCTGCACTACCGGCTGTCGGACTGACACGGTCCCGCATGGTCTGGCCGAGATAGCTCGCAAGGCCGTCGCGCACCCGCTCGCTCGGGCCGGGCTGCAACGAGACGGGTCGGGCGCGAGGTCAATTGGGGCACTTCGAGGCATGTATCCCCAATTGCGGTGCGCGCGAAGCTGACAAAGGTGACGGCTGCTCCGATCCGATCCCATCCGCGCGACCGACCAATGGCCCGGAATGGAACGCTGGTGTGCCGTTCTCCGTTTACGGATGCCTGCCCGGCGGTGGTGGCACATCTGCGCGATATGGAGCGGTGGCATGGAATACGATGGCGGCGCGGCGGTCGATCTCGCGGAAGGTGCGATGCGCCGCGTGGAGATCCGCGGGCGCCCAATCCTGCTGGCCCGCGTTGCCGGGGTCTGCCACGCGGTCGGCGCCGTTTGCCCGCATGCCGGCGGCCCGCTGGAGCAAGGCGTACTGCGCGGCGATATCGTGACCTGCCCGTGGCACAAGGCGCGCTTCCGGGTGAGCGGCGGAGAGCTGGTCGATCCTCCTGCGGTGGACGCCCTGCCACGCTATCCGATGCGCGAGCGTGGCGGGCGCCTGCTGGTCCTGGAAAGCGAACCGCCGCGGCCGGCCGTGCCAGGTGGGGAGGCGGTGGCCGACCGCCGTTGCGTGGTGATCGCCGGCGGCGGCGCGGCCGGGGCGATGGCGGCCCAGACATTACGCGACGAAGGGTTCACTGGCCGGGTGGTGATGATCGACCGGGAAGACCTGCTTCCCTACGACCGCACGGTGTTGAGCAAATACGCGCTGGCCGGCAAGCGGGCCGGCGAGAAATCACCGTTGCAGGACAGCGCGTTCTACGCCGCGCACAATATTGAACGGGTGGCGGCGACAATTTCGCGCATCGACCATGCGGCGCATCGCATCGAACTGGGGGGCGGCGGGTCGCTGGCCTATGATTTCGCACTGGTGGCGGCCGGCGGCACGCCGCGCGCGCTGGACGTGCCGGGCAGCGCGCTGCCCGGGGTGTTCCTGCTGCGCTCCGCCGCCGATGCGCAGGCGATCGCCGATGCGGCCGGACATGCGCATAATGTGGTGATCGCGGGTGCCGGCTTTATCGGCATGGAGGCCGCGGCATGTCTGCGACAGATGGGCCTGGCGGTGACCGTGGTGGCGCCGGAGCAGGTGCCGTTCGAGCGCCAGCTCGGTGGCCGGATCGGTGCCATGTTCCGGCTTGTGCATGAGCGGAACGGCGTCGCTTTCCGGCTCGGCGATGCAATTGCCGCCGTCGAAGGCACCGACCGCGCGCAATGGGTCCGGCTGCGCAGTGGCGCCCGGCTTCCGGCGGACCTGGTCCTGGCCGGCCTCGGCGTGCGCCCCAACACCGCGATGCTGACGGATCTGCCGCTGCGCGAGGATGGCGGCGTTGCGGTGGATGCGCAGTTGCGTGCCGCCGATGATCTGTACGTGGCGGGGGACATCGCCGCCTTTCCGGTCCGCGGCGACCGCATCCGGGTGGAACACTGGCGGGTGGCCCAGCAGCACGGGCGCCTCGCGGCGCGGAACATGCTGGGCGCCGCGCTCGCCTACGATGCGGTGCCCTATTTCTGGACCACGCATTTCGATCAGCGCCTCGACTATGTCGGCCATGCCGAAGAATGGGACGACCTCGTCGTCGACGGCACGCTCGATACGCCGGACTTCATCGCCTGGTACGTGCGCGCGGGCCTGGTGCGCGCCGTCGCCGGCTGGGGCCGGGATCGGCGGATGGCGGGCGTTCTGAACGCCCTGCAGGACCAACCCGACTGGACCCTGGCCGATCTGCGGCAAGCCACGGAGCATCTGGATGCGTGACATTATAGGTTCACCATGCGGCAGCCATGCGCGCGGCTCGATCGCGGTGGCCATTCCGGCGTGCAACGAGGCCGACCGCATCGGCCGCTGCCTCACAGCCCTGGACCGCCAGGTCGGCTGCCGCGTCGACGACATCGTGGTGCTGGTGAACAATTCGACCGACCACACCGCCGATCTGGCGCGGCGAGTAGCGCTTTCCTGGGGGGCGGCGCTGCATGTGCTGGAATGCAGCTTGCGGCCCGAGGACGCTCATGCCGGCAACGCCCGATGCCTGGCGATGGAAGCGGCCGCGCAATGCGTTCGCGGCGATGGCGTCCTGCTGACCACCGATGCCGATGGCGTGGTCGATCCGGACTGGGTGCGAGCGAACCTTGCTGTGCTGCGGGCCGGGGCGGACGTGGTGGCCGGTTGGGTGGACCTGGACCCGGTCGATTGGGCGCGCATTCCGGCGGCGCTGCACGAAGATGACGCGCGTGAGGCGGCGTATGACGCGCTCTGCGATGAAATCCACGCGACGCTCGACCCCGACCCGCATGATCCGCTGCCGCGGCACACCCAGCATTCCGGCGCCAGCATCGCCGTGACGCTTGCCGCCTATCGCCGGGTCGGCGGGGTGCCGCCGCTACCGTGTGGCGAGGACCGGGCGTTTCTCAAGGCATTGCGCCGCATCGATGCGCGCATCCGCCACGCGCCGGAATGCCATGTCACGGTGTCCGGGCGGATCATCGGACGCGCCGCCGGTGGCATGGCGGACACCATCCGCCGCCGGATGATAACGCAGGACCCCTATATCGATGACCGGCTGGAACCCGCCGAGGATTGCATCCGTCGGGCCATGATGCGGCGCCGGCTGCGGTTGTGCCGCGAGGCACCGGCGCTGCTGGCCGATCTGGCGCGCGATCTCGGGCTGGCGCGCGCGGGCTTGGCCGATGACCTGATGCGCCTGCCGTTCGGCGAAGTATGGGATGCGGTGGAAACCGCGAGCCCGGTGCTTCGGCCACGCAGAGTGGCGCTGCACGATCTGGAGCGCGAGACGCGCCAGGCGGCGGCATTCTGCGCTGGCCTGCGCGGGCGTATGGCGCCCGCCGCAGCGTGGGCCGCGACGGCAGCGCGGAAGTTTGCGGGGCAAAATGTATAGCGTGCCGATCGGGAAGCCTGGCGATCACCAGCGGCTGTTGGCCGCGATCACGAACTTGCTACCGGACATGGCGGCGCGGGCGGCCGGGTATGACGAGGCCTGCGCCTTTCCGCTGGACGATATCGCGGCATTGCGGGAAGCGAATTTATTGGCGGCGGTGTTGCCGCGCCGCGCCGGCGGTCTCGGCCTTGGAACGGAGCCGCAAGGGGCGGAAACCCTGGCCTTGGCGCTGCGACTGCTCGGGCGCGGCAATCTGGCGGTCGGCCGGTTGTTCGAGGCGCATGTCAACGCGCTGCGGCTGATTGCGTCGCGGGGAACGCCCGACCAGCTTCGCCGCGCCGCGACCCTGGTGCAGGCTGGCGCCTTGTTCGGCTTATGGGTCACCGATCCGCCGCAGGATGCGTTGCGCGCGACCGCCGACGGATCTTTGCACGGCGGCAAGGCGTTCTGCTCCGGCGCCGGGCAATTGCGGCATGCCGTGGTGACGCTGCGCGATCCGGCCGGGGCGACCCGGCTCGCCATGCTGGCGACCGAGGGCACGGTAGCGACCCCGCTGCCGATGCGGATGCAGGGGATGCGCGCCGCGACCACCGGCCGCATCGCATTCGACGGCCTGCGGATCGCCGCCGGCGCCTGGATCGGACAGCCCGATGACTACCTGGCCGAGCCGGACCTCTCGGCCGGCGCCTGGCGCACCAGCGCCGTGACCTGTGGCGGCCTGGAGGCGTTGCTGGCGCTGGCGATGACGCAGTTGGTCGCCCGCGGCCGCGACGCCGACCCGCACCAGCGCGCCAGGATGGGGCGTGCCTGGATCGCGCAGGAAACCGCATTGCTGTGGCTGCAGCGGGCGGCGGATGCGGCGGAGCGTGGGGCGGATGCGGCGGATGCGGTGGCAACGGTGGGTTTCGCGCGGACCGCCATCGAAGATGCCTGTTTCGCCATCCTGCAATTGGTGGAACGCTCGCTCGGCCTCGCGGCGTTCATGCAGCCCGGCCCGATCGAACGCGTGCGCCGCGACCTCGCAACCTATCTGCGGCAGCCGGCCGCCGACGAGGTGCTGACCGAGGCCGCGGCGCACGTCATGCGCACCCAGGGCGGCGGCTGATGCGCGCCGGGGACGCATTGGCGGCGATGGGCAGGCTGCCGATGATGGATTTCGGTGCCGGCTTTGGCGACGCCGCCGTGCTGATCCTGGCGCCCCATCCCGACGATGAAAGCCTCGGGTGCGGCGGCCTGATCGCCGAGGCCTGCCGCCGTGGCCTGCCGCCGGTGGTGGCGGTGCTGACCGACGGCGCGATGTCGCATCCGCATTCGCAACGCTACCCGCGCCGACGTATGCGCGACCTGCGTGAACAGGAGGCGCAGGAGGCGGTGGCGTTGCTGGGATTGCCGTCGTCACACATCATTTTCATGCGCTGCCCCGACACCGCAGCACCGGCGCGCGGACCGGCATTGCAGCAGATCGCGGCGCGGTTGGCCGAGCTTGCCGTGGCGAACCGCTGCGGCACCGTCGTCGCATCGTGGGAGCACGACCCGCATTGCGACCACCTCGCCGCCGCCCGAATTGCTCGGCGCGCCTGCCGGATGACCGGCGCCCGATTGCTGGCCTATCCGGTGTGGGGACGCATTCTGCCGCCGGGCCAACTCATCGCACAGCGGGCGGTGCGCGGATTTCGTCTCGATATTCGCCGGCATCTGGGATGCAAGCGCGCCGCGATCATGGCGCATCGCTCACAATATGCCGGGCTGATCGACGACGACCCTGGCGGATTTCAGCTTGCGGCCGGGTTCATCGAGCAGTTCCTGACCGGCGAGGAGGTCTTCCTGGAGACGCAACCATGAGCCGCCGGAGCGCAGGCATGGATCGGGCGTATTTCGAGCGGCTCTATGCCGGCGGGGCCGACCCCTGGGGCTTTGCCAGCAGCGCCTATGAGCGCGAGAAATACGCCGCCAGCCTGGCATCGCTGCCGACCGCCCGGTTTGCCGCAGCCCTCGAGGTCGGCTGCTCGATCGGCATCTTCACGCGGGCCCTGGCAGCCCGCTGCGACACGGTGTTGGCGCTCGATGTGGCCGACAATGCGCTGGCGCAGGCGCGCATCAACTGCCCGGCCCGGCATGTGCGGTTCTTGCACCGGCAGGTGCCGGAAGACTGGCCCGCTGGCCGCTTCGACCTGATCGTATTGTCGGAACTGCTGTATTACCTGACGGCCGAACAGGTGCAGCGCGTTGCGCACCATACGCGGGCGTCGCTGGCCCCGGCCGGCAGCGTGCTCCTGGTGCATTATCTCGGCGAGACCGATTATCCGCTGACCGGCGATGCGGCGGCCGAAGCGTTCCTCGCCGCCGCGGCGTTACAGGTTTACCGCCAGCGTCGCACCCCGCTTTACCGGATCGACGTTCTGCGCGCGGCCTGAGTCCCATCCCGCGCCGCGGCGCCCGCAGACCGCGCATCGCCTCGGCCTGCCGGCGGCGCGTTGCCGATGGCGCCGGCGCGCAAATCAACCGCCATGTTCAATCCAGCTGACCGACAACCGCCACGCCGCGCTTTCGCCAGTCGGCAATCAGCCCCGCGAGCTCAGCTACCAGTGCCGCGGCAACGCATGGCTTGAGGTGCACGATCAGATCGGGAAAGCGCCTGGTCAGGTGCTGCGGCAGACCGACGCCGGTCTGGACGATCACCGGAATGCCGGACCCGGCCAGTATCTCCACCACCGGCGAAACGTCGCCATCGGTCAGATTGGCGTCGAGAATTGCGCCCGCGACCAGCCTCTCGCGGATCAGCGACAGCGCTTCCTTCACGCTGGCGGCCGGCCCGGCAACTTCGCCACCCTGATCCTCGATCGCCAGCGCGAGATCGCAGGCAATGAAGGGCTCATCTTCGGCAACAAGGACCAGCGCACGATGCAGCATTCAGGTATCCCAACCTGCTGGAGAAATCTCCATGATAACACAATCGCTCAAGGCAT
>DATJEA010000593.1:0-6432 GCA_035497095.1 Acetobacteraceae bacterium
GCGTTGCCCTTGCCGGGGCGCTGGCGCACCAGCACCAGGCCGGCGGTGCACAGCCGCGCGCCGTCGCGGCTGGCGGAGAGTTCGGCGGCGCTGCACAGCCCCTCGGCAAGGAAGATCGGCCGCAGCATGCCCATCGGGTGGCCTTTCAGCGATAGCCGCGTGGTCTGGTAGTCGGTGGCGATCTGTTCGCCGAGCAGCATCGGCGGCAGCGCCGCGTCGGCCTCGGTGCCGAGTTCCGCGACCTGGGCGGCGGCGAACAGCGGCAGCGGCGGCGCATCGGGCAGGCGGCGCACCGCCCACATCGCCGCCCGCCGGTCGAGCCGCAGCGAGTGGCAGGCGTCGGCATCGGCCAGGATGCGCAGCGTTGGCCCGCGCAGCCCGGCGCGTCGTGCCATGGTCTCGATATCCGGGTAGCCGTTGCCGCGCAGTACGGCGATGCGCTGCCCGTCGGCGGCGTGCAGCCCGTCGATCTGGCGCAGACCCAGGCGCAGGGCGAGGCCGTTTTCGCATGGCTCAAGCGTGTTGTCCCAGGCGCTGTGGTTGATGTCGGCGGCATGGATCGCCACCCCGTGTTCGGCGGCATCGCGCACGATCTGCGCCGGCGCGTAGAAACCCATCGGCTGGGCGTTCAGCAGCGCGCAGGCGAACACCGCCGGATGATGGCATTTGATCCACGACGAGATGTAGACCAGTTTGGCGAACGATGCCGCGTGGCTCTCGGGGAAGCCGTAGCTGCCGAAGCCCTTGATCTGCTCGAAGCAGCGCGCCGCGAAGTCCCGCTGGTAGCCGCGCGCCACCATGCGCTCCACCATCAGCGTCTCGAACTCGCTGATGGTGCCGAGGTTGCGGAAGGTGGCCATGGCGCGGCGCAGCCGGTTGGCCTCCTCGGCGGAGAATTCGGCGGCGATCATGGCGAGCTTCATCGCCTGTTCCTGGAACAGCGGCACGCCGAGCGTCTTGCCCAGCACCTGATGCAGTTCGTGCGGGTCGTGCGGCGGCGCCGGGCTGGGGAAGATCACCGGCTCCTGCCCGGCGCGGCGGCGCAGATAAGGGTGCACCATGTCGCCCTCGATCGGGCCGGGCCGCACGATCGCCACCTGGATCACCAGGTCGTAGAACACCCGCGGCTTAAGGCGCGGCAGCATGTTCATCTGCGCCCGGCTTTCGACCTGGAACACGCCGAGCGAGTCGCCGCGGCACAGCATGTCGTAGACCGCCGGATCGTCGCGCGGCACATCGGCCAGGGCGATATCGATGCCTTTGTGCTGGCGCAGCAGGTCGAACGCCTTGCGGATGCAGGTCAGCATGCCGAGCGCCAGCACATCGACCTTCATCAGACCGAGCGTGTCGATGTCGTCCTTGTCCCATTCGATGAAGGTGCGGCCGGGCATGGCGGCGTTGCCGATCGGCACGATCTCGTCGAGCCGGCCGCGCGCCATCACGAAGCCGCCGACATGCTGCGACAGATGGCGCGGAAAGCCGAGCAGCCGGGAGGCGAGGCTGAGCGTGCGAGCGATCAACGGGTTTTCCGGGTCGAGCCCGGCCTGGGTCACGTGTCCCTCCGGGATATCGCTGCCCCAACTATGGGATTGCAGCGCGGCGAGGCGGGCGGTGATGTCCTCCGGCAGGCCGAGCGCCTTGCCGACGTCACGCAACGCGCTGCGCGGGCGGTAGCGGATCACGGTGGCGACGATGCCGGCGCGGTGGCGACCATATTTCTGGTAGATATACTGCATCACCTCCTCGCGCCGCTCATGCTCGAAATCGACGTCGATGTCCGGCGGCTCCTGCCGTTCGACGGAGATGAAGCGGGCGAACAGCAGGCTGTGCTCGGCCGGATCGACGCAGGTGATGCCGAGCACGAAGCAGACCGCCGAATTCGCCGCCGAGCCGCGCCCCTGGCAGAGAATGCCGCGTTCCCTGGCAAAGCAGACGATGTCGTGGATGGTGAGGAAATACGGCGCATAGGCCAGCGTGCCGATCAGCGCCAGTTCGTCGCGCAACTGCGCCGCCACCTTCGCCGGCACCCCGGCCGGATAGCGCTCGACGGCAGAGCGCGCCACCAGTTCCTCCAGCCAGGCCTGCGGCGTCCACCCCGCCGGCACCGGCTCGTCGGGATATTGGTATTTCAATTGATCCAGGCTGAAGCCGATCCGTTCCAGCAGGCGCTGCGTCTCGGCCACCGCTTCCGGCACATCGCGGAACAGCCGCGCCATCTCGGCGGCGGGTTTGAGGTGGCGCTCGGCATTGGCCTCCAGCCGCCGCCCGGCGCGGGCCAGCTGCACCCCGTCGCGGATGCAGGTCAGCACGTCCTGCAGGTCGCGCTGGGCCGGGCGGTCGTACAGCACATCGTTCGTGGCGAGCAGCGGCAGATGCGCGGTTGCGGCCAGGGCGCCGAGCCGGTCCAGCCGCCGCCGATCGTCGCCGTGCCGCGGCATGGTGGCGGCCAGCCACGCCGCGCCCGGCGCCGCCTCGGCCAGCTCGCGCAGCAGCGGCGCGGTGCAGCCCTCCGGCATGGCGATCAGCAGCAGCCCGGCGGTATCGGCCAGCAGGTCGGCGCGGGTGAGATGGCACTCGCCCTTGGCGGCCCGCCGGTTGCCCAGCGTCAGCAGGCGGCACAGCCGGCCCCAGCCGTCGCGGCTGGCGGGGTAGGCGATGATGTCCGGGGTATCGTCGGCAAACGCCAGCCGGGCGCCGACCGCCAGTTTGAAGGCGACTGCGCGGATGGCCTGGGCGCCGGTGCGCAGCGTCAGCAGTTCGGCATGGGCGCGCACCACGCCGGCCACCGTGTTGCGATCGGCCAGCCCGATGCCGGCATGGCCGAGCCGCAACGCGGTCCGCAGCAGATCCTCCGGATGCGAGGCGCCGCGCAGGAAGGAGAAGTTGCTGGCGGCCACCAGTTCGGCATATCTGGTCATGCGAACAGCCCATGCAGAAACCAGCATGGCGCGGCACCGTCCACGCCATGCAGCCCGTCACGGAACACCCAGAACCGCCGCCCCTCGCGGTCTTCCAGGCGATAATAATCCCGCGTCGCCTCGCCCGCCGTCCGCCACCATTCCGGGGCGATCCGTTCCGGTCCCTCGGCGCGCGCCACCTCGTGCAGCGCCCGCCGCCAGCGGAACCGCAGCGGCGTGCCGTCCGGCACCTCGGCCAGGGTCTCGATCGGCTCCGGCGGATCGAACAGCCTGAGCGGCCGGGCAGGCGGCCCCGGCGGCGCCGTCCAGGCGCGCGCCGCCAGCGCCGACGGCAGTTGCGCCGGCACTACCCGCGCCGCCCGCTCGGGGATATGGCTGTCGCGCGCGGCGAAGCGCAGCACGCGGTCGCGGCCGAGCCGGGCGACCAGCCGGTCGATCAGCTCCGCCACCTCGGTTCCCTCGCCGCTGCCGCCATCCAGTTCGGGCTGCAACGGGGCCAGCGTCTCGGTGTGGGTGGCCGCCAGGCGCACCGTCTCGATGCCGAAGCCGGCGTCGATCGGTTCGTTGAGGGCGGCGATGCGCAGCGCGAACAGCCGCAGGATCGCGCCGGCGTCGCGGGACGGGCGGCCGGTTTCCACCAGGATGCGGCGCAGCTGGCCGTCGCTGCGGAACAGGCTGGCCTCAAAGCCGCGCCCGCCGGCGCCGCGTTGCGCCAACAGCGTGGTGAGGGCGGTGATCAGCTCGGCCAGCACCGCCTCCACCGCCTGGGCCTGCACCAGCGGCTCGGGGAAATGCCGCTCCACCGTGCAGGCATCGGGCAGCCGGTGCGGCACGATGCGGGTGTCCTCCCACCCCAGGATGCGCGCCAGCCGCCGCGCCGGGCCGGCGCCGAACCGTGCGGTGAGCGCGCCGGCGGGGCGGGCGGCGAGATCGCCGATGGTTTTCAACCCGGCCCGCAGCAGCGCGCGGGTGGTGGCCGGTTCCGCCTCCAGCGCGGCGACCGGCAGCGCCGCGACATCCTCCGCAGGCCCGAAGCGGGGTGCCTCCAAGTGAGATGGCCCGAAACGGGCCAGGGCGCGGGCGGCGTCCGGCGTGCCGGCAATGCTGTCGCGCAGGGACAGGCCGAGCCGGCCGTGCAGCGCCGCGCGCAGCCCGGCCTCGCCGTGAAACAGATGCGCGCAGCCGGTGATGTCGAGCATCAGCCCGTCCGGCGGCGCCAGCGCCACCAGCGGGGTGAAGCGTTCGCAGCGTCCGGCCAGCCAGGTCAGGAAGGCGGCGTCGGCCTCCCGGTCGGCGGCCAGCACGGCGAGCGGGGCGATGCGGGCCTGCACCTCGGCCAGGGTCTGTCCCGGCGCCGCCCCCAGCGCGGCCGCCCGCCGGTCGACGGCGAACACCCGCCTGGTGCCGCGCGCCCGCTCCACCAGCACCACCGGCGTCTCATCCGGCGCGGCGCCAGCTTCCGGCCGGAGCCGGGCCAGCCGCTCGGCCGGCAGGAACGGGAACCACAGCGCGAGGTAGCGGCGCGGCGTCGTAGGGCTGGAAGCAATGCCGGTCATGATCCCATTCCAGATGCCAGGTGGCGCCGGCGGCCCCGCCGCGATGCCGCAGCAGGCTGGCCGCGAAGGCCGGCGGCCCCGGTGCGTTCGCCGGCAATGGCCGCGACGGCAGCGCCTCGACCGACCAGCGCGAGGCGGCGACGCTGGCAGTCGGGGTGGCGGCCACCCGCAGCATCAGCACCGGCACGCCGGATTCGGCTGCCGCCAGCGACAGCCGCCGGCCGGCGGTGTGGTCGATCTGCGGCGCCTCGCCCCAGGGCTCCACCAGCACCGCGCCCAGCCCGCCGCAGCGCGCCGCCTCGCCGGCCGCGCGCAGCACGCCCATCACGTCGCCGGCCCGCACCAGTATCACCAGCGCCGGGTTCAGCCCCAGCGCCGCCAGCCCCGGCGGATGCAACTGCCCGGTCGGGCCATCGAGAAAATCCTGCCGCACCCACAGGATGCGCCGCTGCCGGGCTGCCCGCAGCGCCAGCAGGGCGGCAAACCCGGTCGCCGCCGCCACATCGGCCTGGCCGGCGGCGAACACCTCATGCAGCGCGCCGCGCAGCAGCCCGCCGCCCAGCCAGCCATCCAGCTCGGCCAACCCGAAGGTGATCGCCCCCTGCCGCACCGGCGCCGCGGGGCGCGCCAGCGCGGCAAGCCGCTGGCGAAAGGGCAGGGCCTTGGCCGGAAGCGGGACGGGGAGGGGCGGCGGGTATGGCATGGTCCTTCGTGTGTTCTCTATATGTTCCTATAAACGGCAAAACCTCCCTCCACGTCAAGGTACCGATCAGGAGATCGTCAGCCCGCCATCCGCGGCGAAACCCTTGACCTGCCATCCGCCCGGCAGCAGGCTCGCCGCCTGATGGCTGGAGTAGCGCCGTTCCGGCGCGGCTTGCGTCTTCTGCAATGGGAGATACCAATGAAAGCCAAGATACTCGCCCTCGCGGTGTTCGCTTCATTGACGCTTGGCGGCATGGCCGCGCGTGCCGATACGACGCTGGTCGTCGGCATCGCCGCCGACCCCACCGGGCTCGACCCGGAAGCGGTGATCAACAACACCTCCGGCTTCGTGATGTCCACCATCTATGACAGCCTGGTGCGCTACAAGTCGGGCACCACCGAAGTGGTGCCGGGCGTTGCCGAGAAATGGGACGTGTCGGCCGATGGCCTCACCTACACCTTCCACCTCAAGCACGGCATCAAGTTCAGCGACGGCACGCCGCTCGACGCCAAGGCGGTGATCTGGAATGTCGATCGCCAGCTCAACAAGAACAACCCGCAATACATCTACAATACCGGCACAGTCGAGGGCTATACCGAGTTCACCTATGGCGAGCTCGCGTCGTACAAGATGATCGATGACGACACCGTGTCGTTCACCTTCAAGCAGCCCTCGGCGCCGTTCCTGAACAGCCTGGCGATGGTCTGGAACGGGCTGGTCAGCCCCGCCGCCGCGGCCAAATACGGCAAGGACCTGCGCAACCATCCGATCGGCAGCGGACCGTTCGTGCTGCGCGAATGGCGGCCGCGCGACCAGGTGATCCTGGACGCCAACCCCACCTATTGGGCCGGCAAGCCGAAGGTCGATCACCTGATCTTCAAGGAACTGCCCGACGCGCAGGCCGCGGTGCTGGCGCTGAAGCGCGGCGAAATCCAGATCCTCGGCGATGTCAGCACGCCCACCATCCCGGCGATCAGGTCCGACCACAGCCTCGAACTGCTGACCCAGCCGGGCCTGACGGTCAGTGGCGTCGCGTTTCCCACCCAGGTAGCGCCGTTCAACGACAAGCGGGTGCGGGAGGCGCTGAACTACGCGGTCGACAAGACCGCGATCAACAAGGCGCTGTATGCCGGGCTGGCAACGCCGATGACCTCGCCGCTGCCGCAGGCGCAATGGGGGTTCGACGCATCGCTCAAGGGCTATCCGTACGATCCGAAGAAAGCCGAGGCGCTGCTGAAGGCGGCCGGGGTGAAGC
>DATJEA010000594.1:0-4739 GCA_035497095.1 Acetobacteraceae bacterium
GCGCCATCGTAGCCGACACCGCCATCGCCGCCGGCCTGCGAGACCTCGACAACGGCACCTCCACCATCTGTGCCCATAGCGGTCGCGGTTGCACTGGCCGCGCCGCCGGCGCCGCCGGTATTGCCGCTCCCGCGGGCGGCCCCACCATGCCCTCCCGAGGCGATGCTTTGCGCGTCTGCCTGCCCCCCCACCTCCGACGTCGCGATCGCTGTGGCGCGCGCCGTGCCGCCCTGGCCACCGCTGCCCAACCCGGAGTCGCCGCCGGCGGCGCCATCGGCGATCGCCGCCGCGTTCGCCATCGCTGCGGCGCCGGAGGCAACATAACCGTGCGTGACCTTGATGATGCTCAAGGCGGTCGCCGCGCCGCCGTCCCCCCCCCGCACTTGGCGTTGAACCAATCGGGGTCTGGACGGCGCCCCCGCCGGCACCTCCTTTGGCGGTGGTCGAGCCGACGATCGTGCCGTTCTGCGTGGGCGTGGTGCTGTCGTCGACGACCAGCGCCGCGTAGCCAAAGCCCCCGGCGCCGCCGGCCGCGGAATAGCTGCCGCCCCCCGCGCCGCCGGTGGCGGTTTCACCGAGCGTCAACGTGCCGCCATTGCTGACCCCGCTGACCGCGTTGGCCAGGGCGACCGAAGCCCCCGCGCTACCGCTGGCGCCGCCGAAGCCGCTACCTCCGGCACCGCCGGTCTCGAACACGGTGGCGTGGGCCCCCGCGGCGCCGGCCCCAACCGCCCGCGCCGTCGCGTGCGCGGCCCCACCCGCCCCGCCGCTGTGGCCGACGCCGATGCCGGAGCCGCCGTCGCCGCCGACGGCCGTTGCCGTGGCGTTGACTGAGGTGCCGTTGGCCGAGCTTAGGCTCGTCGCGGTTGCCGCGGCGTCCGAGTAGCCGCCGCGGGCGCCGTCGCCATCGACAAACGAGGCGCCACCGACCGAGATCCCGCCTGTGTTCGCAGCGGCCGTCGCATCGACCGAACCGCTGCCGGTCAGCGCGATCGAGGCAAGCGACATGCCGCCAAGCTGGCCGGATGCGCCGCCGCCGCCACCCCCGCCGCCGCTCGCGAGTACGTAACCCGAGAGGTAGCGGCTCTGCATCGCGCTCTTGGTATCATCGAGACTGAGCCGCGCGATCGCGGTGCCGGCGGCACCGCCCGCTCCGGTGTCGCTGTCGCCGCCGTAGCCGCCATTCGCCTGCTCGTACAGCGCCAACAGCTCATCACCCGTGCCGCTGACGGCATTGCTCAGCACGCTCGACGCCCCAGCGCCGCCATCGGCGCCACCGTAGCCAAAGCCACCGCTGCCACCGGCCTGAGCCAGATATACAGAGGCATTGTAGCCGGCGCCCCCGCTGGTCGCCCGCGCGGTGGAACCGCTGGCCAGGCCGCCGGCACCGCCGGCATGGCCGCTGCCATAGGCGCCGCCGCCTGCGCCGCCAAAGACGAACGCTACCGCGTCGGCACTCCCGAGCGCCGCCGTCGCCGTCGCCTTGGCGCGCGCGGCGCCGCCCTGGCCGCCGTCGCCCGCCCGGGATGTACCGCCCATCCCGCCCGTTGCCCAGGTCTGGGCGAGCGCGGAGCCTGCCAGCGATGTCGCCTGCGCCGTCGCCACGGAAGCGCCGCCCGCCCCGCCGGCACCGGCGAAACTGTCGCCGCCGCGGCCGAGCGCGCCGAAAAAGGACTCGTTCGCAGCCGCGTAAGCGTTGACAAGCCCGCTCCCGGTCAGGACGGTGAAGGCCGTCGCGGCACCGCCCTCGCCGCCCGCCCCGGTGCCGGCCGTGGCGGCGCCGCCATTGCCGCCGTCGGCAGAGGCCCAACCGATGATCCCGAGACTTGGGGAGAGACTCTTGGTGTCGTCAATCACCAGCGCCGCGAAGCCGAGGGCGCCGGCCGCGGCCGCGCCAGTGTCGCTATCGCCGCCCGCCCCGCCGATCGCGGTCTCGCGGAGTTCCAAGGTTCCGCCGGTGATCACCCCGCTGACCGCGTTGCTCACCACGCTTGCCGCGCCGGCCCCGCCATCGGCGCCGCTCCGGCCGGCCCCACCCGCGCCGCCAGTCTGCACCACCGTGGCCAGGGTCGTCGGCGCGCCGGCCATCGTGCTCGCATCCCCGGTGCCGACCGCCTGCGCCGTGGCATGCGCCTGCCCGCCGGCGCCACCGCTATGGCCCGCGCCGGTGCCGATGCCGCCGGCGCCGCCGGTCGCATGCGCGGTGGCCGAGACCGTGTCGTGGCTGGGTGCACCGGTCGCGGTGGCGCTGACCGCCGCGTTGGCGTAGCCGCCATCGGCGCCGTCGCCGTCTGACGTGGCATCGCCGCCGGCCCCGCCGGTGCCGCCATCGTTGGCGCTCGCGGAGGCGATGACCATGGTGCTGCCGGTCAGGGTGGTCGCGGCGAGCGACATGCCGCCGGCCTGGGGCGTGGCGCCGCTGCCGCCCGCCCCGCCGGATGCGGATGTGCTGCCTGAGAGGTAGCCGCTCGGCGCCGTGCTTTTGGTGTCATCGACGGTCAGCTTCGCCGAGGCGATGCCGGCGACGCCGCCCGCTCCGGTGTCGCTGTCGCCGCCATCGCCGCCCGTGCCGCTTTCGGTGAGTGTCAGCGACCATCCCTGCGACTGGCCGCTGGCCGCGTTGTTCAGCAGGCTGGACGCGCCGGCGCCGCCATCGGCGCCGGCGCGTCCAGCCCCGCCGGCGCCCCCGTTCTGAACGACCTCGGCGGTCGCTCCGAGATTCATTCCGGTGGCAATGGCCGTGGCAGTCCCGCTCGCGATGCCGCCGGCCCCGCCGACCTTGCCGCTCCCGTAGGCGGCGCCGCCCGATGCGCCCGTGGCGGCGCTCGATGCAGACGCCGCCCCGCCGGTCGCGGTCGCCGCAGCGCTGGCGCGGCCACCTGCGCCGCCATTGTTTCCGGCTCCGGGTGCCGCCGGAGGCGCCGCATATCCCGGGGCGCCAGCGGTGCCGCCGGCACCACCGATGGCGTTGGCTGTGGCGTCTGCTGTCTCGGCCGTGCCGGTTGCGGCTGCGGCTATTGTCACGGCGTTGCCGCCGCCGCCGCCGGCACCCGCGTCGCCGCCGTCACCGGTGTAGTTGCCGGTTCCGGAGTCGATGGGGCCGTCCGCACCGTTGCCGCCGTCACCGCCGATGCCGCCGGTGGCGTTGGCGGTGTTGGCCGCATCGCTCGACGCCACATTGCTCGCGACCGCGGCGTCGCCCGCGCCGCCGTTGCCGCCATTGGCGCCCGGGGTCCCGCCCGATACGCCGTAAGCGCCATTGGCTCCGATAATGGTAACGTCCATGTTCATTCCCCCTGGTAGGCTGGACAAAATCGGTTGTCGCCGTAGCAGGGCATGCTGGGCGCAGCATAACATCATCCGTACGGATGATGCCGAGCCGGAAAATGCGCGATCGGGATCGTTCGCGTCAGGCGAAGGGGGTGGCCAGGCGCAGGATGCTGTTATGGGCCAAGGTGGCGGCCAGTTCGGCCTGGCGGGTGGTGCCGGTCTTGGCAAGGACCTCGCGCAGCTGGGTCTTGACCGTGGCCAGGCTCAGGCGGTGGCGTTCGGCATAGGCCTGCAGGCGCTCGCCGGCGGCGAGTGCGGTGGCGAGGCGGGCCTCGGCGGCGGTGAGGTGGTAGAGGCGGGCCAGCGCGGCCCGGTCGGGAGCGGCGACGCGTTCGGGGTCATGGATGAAGACTGCCGCCACGGGCCGGGCGGGGCCGGCGGGTACGGTGCCCTCAGCCAGCGGGCCGACCAGCAGCGACAGAGGGATGCGGCCGGGGCGTGGCATGGACAGGAGGCCGCCCGGCGGAGGCAGGGCCGCCGAAGGGGTGGCGCAGTTGCGCAGCAGGCATAGCAACTCGTCCTGCCGGCGGCGGGCGGCGAGGCGGCCGGCAACGGCGCACAGGGCATCGCCCTCCCGGAAGAGGTGCTCAGCGACCGCATTATGCCAGAGGATGGTGGCGTCGGCGGCGAGGAATACAGCGCCTACCTGCAACTGGTCCAGGGCGGCGGTGCGCGCGTCCTGCTGTGCCCGCAGGCCGCCGAGTTGGGCGGCGAGTTGCAGAGCGCGGCCGGCATGGGGCAGTAGCAGGGCGAGCTGAGCGCGGTCCTGCTCGGTGAAGCCGGGGGCGCGCATCGGCCGGTGCACCGCCAGCAGCGCCACCTGGGACGGGCCGAGCATCGCGCCACCGCCGACCACGTGGAAGATGCCGGTCCGGCGGCCCCAGTCGGTGTAGAACTCGGTGCGGGCGACCTCGGCCGGGGCAACGGCGTGCTGGCTCAAGTAGGCGCCGGTGAGGCCGTGTTCGATGGCGTGGTGGACGTAGACGTCGCGCTGGAAATAGTGCTGCTCGTACTCGGCTCTGGCCTGGGCGGTGACGTTGGCGGTGATGCCAAGGAAGCTGGTGGTGCCATTTGGCAGTAGGTTCTGGACCTGGAGCGAGCCGCTCTCGGCGCCGAACGCCTTGGCGACTCGCTGGGCCAGCGCGGCCCATTGCAACGGGTCGCAGCCGGCCTCGTAGAAGGCGGCGATCAGGTCGGAGAAGCTCGCGAGATCCATCACACTAGTGCTTGGAAATGTTGGCGATATCAAGCGGCATAGGCAGGCTATTGCGTGAAAATGCTTGTTGGCCACAAATGTTACATTAAGAAATGATATCGTTTACAGAATATATTGTTATTCGCGGTACACGATTGCTGCTATCCACTCAACACCCGCCTCAGCACATCGATCACCGACCCCTCGCCGATCA
>DATJEA010000595.1:0-3452 GCA_035497095.1 Acetobacteraceae bacterium
ATCGTTACCGCGATCCTCGATGGTCACCAGCCTGCTGGTTTCAACGCCAAGCGGCTGTTACAGGATAGCAGGGTGCCATTGGCATGGGCCGACCAGCAGAGCTGGTTCGACGCGTTCTGATCGGCTGCCGCTACCGGGACCCATGGCCATCGTCGGATGGTCAGGCGGCGTGAACCATTCCTGATCGCGGGGCATGACTGACCGCCTGGTGGTGCATCGCGCCGCGGGCCGGGCGCATCACGATCGCTCGCCGGCGGCCGCCGCAATGCATCTCCCGCCGACGTCCGGCAGCAGACCGATCCACCTTGTGGTGGCCATTGCGCAAGCCATCTGTCGCCAATGCGCTCCCGCAGGCCGCTGAGCATACCAGCGGGCACCCCGGAAATGGCCGCCAGAGACGGTGGCAAGATTCGGCCGCCGCAGCGGGACATACAAGCGTCTCTGGAGCCCTCACCCGAAGGCCACCTCGCCAAACCCCCGGTAAACACCGGCATGTTCGCAGGCAGGGTGAGAGACTGGAAATACCACGGGTACTATGGGATAGCGTGGCTGGGGGACCTGGATTCGAACCAAGGATGCCCGGGTCAGAGCCGGGAGTTTTACCGCTAAACTATCCCCCAATCCGTGGGAACGCGGCAATACCACGCGAACTTGGCCACCACAATACCGCCTGCGGCGCGCCCAGGGCCAGGAACTCATGTGACGGCGGGTGACAGGTGGTGGCGGCTTGATTCCATGCGGCTCCCCAATTTGGCGCCCTCGCATGCCCTCCACCCCTGCCATGCCGCAACGGCGTGCCGGGTGGACGCTGGCTGACCATCCCGATGAACGGCATCAACCCGTCGCTGGTCTCGGCCGACGCCAACGTCGCGCACCGCCAAAGCCATCAAACCCACCAAGCTCCGCCGCAGAATCGCGGGATGGACCCCCGGGCTTGTGTGCTCGAAGCTGGCAACGCAAGCTCTGCCCAACCGACGGCTTGGCCGGAGATGAAAGATGAACATCAGCGAGCAGACACGAATTCAGGCCCGCCTGACCGATACCTGGCCGCTGCTGAGCGATCCGGCGCTGGTGGCGGCCTGCATTCCCGGCGCCGAGCTTGCTCCGAGCCGGGACGATGGCGTTTGGCGCGGCTCCATCCGGGTGCGCTTCGGCCCCACCGCGGCGGTGTTCCGCGGCGAGGCGACGCTCGACTACGACCATGGCGAGCATCGCTGCACCATAGCGGGCCGCGGTATCGACCAGCGCGGCGCCTCTCGCGCGCTGTCGTCCGGCGTGATCCTGGCCTCGGCGGATGGTGAGGAAACCGTGCTCCAGGTTGACGGCAGCTTCACCGTTACCGGCCCTCTGGAGAGCTTCGCCAACGCCGGCGGCGTGCATGTCGCGCGGGTGCTGCTGGCCGAATTCGCCACCAACATGGCCGCCATGGTCGCCGAGCGGCGTGGCGTCATCGCACCGGCCGCCGAACCCCAACCTGAAGCTGGCGAACGCGCGACGGCCGCACCCGACAGCACGGCGCCGGGCCCGTCACCCAGGCCGGCGCGCGAACTCGGCGCGCTCAGCCTGCTCTGGCGCGCCTTCATTTCCTGGCTGAAAAGCTTGTTTCGCGAAAGGACTCGCTGATCATGGCCGAACCGAAAGTCTCCGACATCCTGGCCCAGGCCTTTGCCGCCGAAGGCTGCGAGGTGCTGTTCACGCTGATGGGTGACGCCAACATGTATTGGTCGGAGGCGATGTCCCGTCTGCCCGGCATGCAGCTGATCCACGCCCGCCATGAGCATTGCGCGGTGGCGATGGCCGACGCCTACGCCCGCGCCACCGGCAAGGTCGGCGTCGCCTCCACCACCTGCGGCCCCGGCTTTACCCAGATCATGACCGGGCTTTCGATCGCGGCCCGCGCCAACAGCGCCGTGGTGGTGTTTGCCGGCGACGCGCCGATGGCCGCACCCTGGTATATCCAGCAGATCGACATGGCCCCGCTCGCGCTGGCCACCGGCGCCCATTACATTCCGGTGCGATCGATCGACCGCGTGCTCGACAATGTCCGCGAGGCGTTCCAGGTCGCCGCGCTGGAGCAGCGGCCGGTGGTGCTGGGCGTGCCGATGGATCTGCAGAAGCAGCCCTATCCGTTCATGGCCGACTACATCCCCTCGGCCGAGGTGCTGCCCACCGCGCAGCGGCCGATGCCGGATGGCGAACTGGCGGAACGCCTGGCGGAGATGATCGCCAAGGCCGAGCAGCCGATCTTCATCGCCGGCAAGGGCGCCCGGATGTCGCAGGCGTGTGCGGCGATCGAGGAACTGGCGGAGGTGTCAGGCGCGTTGCTGGCAACTTCGCTGCAAGCCAAGGGGCTGTTCGAGGGCAATCCATTCACGATGGATGTTGCCGGCAGCTTCGGCAGCGATTTCTCGCATGAACGCTTCGCGGAATCCGACCTGGTGGTCGGCTTCGGTGTCGGGCTCGGTGCCTACACCACCGAGAGCGGCTATCTTTATCCCGGCGCGCAGACGGTGCAGGTGGATATCAACCCGCGCGGGCTGTGGCAGGGGCTGCGCACCGCGGATATGCATATCCGCGCCGACGCCCGCGCCACCGCCCAGGCGATCACCGCCCTGCTGCGCCAGCGCGGCATCACCCGCACCGGGTTCCGCAGCGCCGACATGGCCGCGCGGATCGCGGCCGATGTGCCGGACCGCAAGCAATTCACGCTGCAACCGGGCACGGTGGACCCCCGCCAGGCGATCCTGGAGTTGGATCGGGTGGTGCCGAAGGACTGGGATGTGGTGATCGGCGGCGGCCATTATTTCGGCATCGCGGCGACACATCTGCGCGGCAGGGCGGCGGATAAATACCATATCGTCAGCGATTTCGGCGCCATCGGCAACGGTTTGCCGGCGGCCATCGGCGTGGCGGCGGCGCGCAACAACGGCCGCGTGCTGCTGATCGAGGGTGACGGCAGCCTGCTGATGCATATCCAGGAGCTGGAGACGATCCGGCGGCAGGGCATCCGGCTGCTGATGGCGATCATCAATGATGGCGGCTACGGCGCCGAGCTGCACAAATTCCGCGCCTATGGCGTGGACCCGCACACCGTGATCCACGGTCGCGGCGACCTGGCCGGCGTGGCCAGCGGCTTCGGCGTCCGCGGCGCGACGGTGAACCGGATGGGCGCCATGCCGGAGCTGTTCGAAGCGCATCAAGCCGCCAACAGCGCCGGCCTGTGGGATATCCATACCGACGACACCGTCGTCTCCCGCCCGTACCGGCGCATCCATTACGGCGAGGCTTGATACCAAAGCCCGCTGGTGACGACTCTTCCGTCATCAGCGGGCTTTGGTATCGCGCGCCGGGTTGGCCGGCGGCGGCGCACCAAACCAAGACTCATTGAACGCTGGCGCGCTCCAGATATTCGTTGCCGAGCGATTCGAATTCGGCGGCTCCCAACTCGGCCA
>DATJEA010000596.1:0-1535 GCA_035497095.1 Acetobacteraceae bacterium
GGCAAGACGCTGCTCGCCCGCGCCATCGCCGGCGAGGCCAACGTGCCGTTCTTCACCATCTCCGGCTCCGATTTCGTCGAGATGTTCGTCGGCGTCGGCGCCAGCCGGGTGCGCGACATGTTCGAGCAGGGCAAGAAGAACGCCCCCTGCATCATCTTCATCGACGAGATCGACGCGGTCGGCCGCCATCGCGGCGCCGGCCTCGGCGGCGGCAACGACGAGCGCGAGCAGACCCTCAACCAGATGCTGGTCGAGATGGACGGCTTCGAGAGCAACGAGGGGGTGATCCTGATCGCCGCCACCAACCGGCCGGACGTGCTGGACCCGGCGCTGCTGCGCCCCGGCCGCTTCGACCGCCAGGTGGTGGTGCCCAACCCCGACGTGCGCGGCCGCGAGAAGATCCTGCGCGTGCACATGCGCAAGGTGCCGCTCGGCAGCGACGTCGACCCCAAGGTGATCGCCCGCGGCACCCCCGGCTTCTCCGGCGCCGACCTCGCCAACCTGGTCAACGAGGCCGCCCTGCTGGCCGCCCGCCTCGGCAAGCGGGTGGTGGCGATGGCTGAGTTCGAGCACGCCAAGGACAAGGTGATGATGGGCGCCGAGCGCCGCAGCCTGGTGATGTCCGACGACGAGAAGGAAATGACCGCCTACCACGAATCCGGCCACGCCATCTGCTCGCTGCTGGAGCCGGAATGCGACCCGATCCACAAGGCCACCATCATCCCGCGCGGCCGGGCGCTGGGCATGGTGATGAGCCTGCCGGAAGGCGACCGTTATTCGATGAGCCGCGCCAAGTGCATCGCCCGGCTGGTGATGGGCATGGGCGGCCGCGTTGCCGAGGAGCTGATCTTCGGCGCCGACAAGGTCTCCAACGGCGCCAGCGGCGACATCAAGATGGCCACCAATCTGGCCCGCGCGATGGTCACCGAATGGGGCATGAGCGACAAGCTCGGCATGATCGCCTATGGCGACAACAGCCAGGAGGTGTTCCTCGGCCACTCGGTAACGCAGAACAAGAACGTCTCGGAAGCGACCGCCCGCGAGATCGACGCCGAGGTGAAGGACATCATCGACGCCGCCTATGCCCGCGCCCGCCATTTGCTGACCGAGAATATCGACAAGCTGCACCTGCTGGCCAAGGCGCTGCTGGAGCATGAGTCGCTGTCCGGCGAGGAAATCCGCCAGGTGATGGACGGCGAGAAGGTGATCAAGCGCGTGGTCGACGAACCGGCCGACGCGCGCCGCTCCTCGGTGCCGCAATCCGGCCGCCCGCTGCCGCCGTCCGCCGGCCTTGGCCCGGCGCCGCAGCCAGGCTGATCCGACCGGGAGTGGCCGACCTTATCGAGCCGCTGGCGCTGCTGCAGGGCGCCACGGCAGCCGAGGCGATCGCCGCCGGCCAGGCCCTCCCGCTCGCCGGCGGGCCTGCCGCCTTTGCCTTGGCTGCCGTGGCGCCCTGCAGCAGCGCCAGCGGCTCGATAAGGTCGGCCACTCCCGGTCGGATCAGCCTGGCTGCGGCGCCGGGCCAAGGCCGGCGG
>DATJEA010000597.1:0-13227 GCA_035497095.1 Acetobacteraceae bacterium
TCCGCCCGCGGCTTTGGTGCGGTGCTGGTGCGCGATTCCGAGGCGCAGGTGCTGGGCATCGTCAGCGAGCGTGACATCATGCATGGCCTGGCGCGCCACGGCGCCGCCACCCTGGCGCTGACGGCGGCGCAGTTGATGACCCGCGATCTCACCACTATCACGCCTGCCACCACCGTGGAGCAGGCGATGAAGCTGATGACCGAGCAGCGCCTGCGCCATCTGCCGGTGCTGGATCAGGGCCGGCTGGTGGGCATCATCAGCATCGGCGACGTGGTGAAATCCCGCCTCGAGCAGCAGGAACACGAGGTCGACAGCCTGAAAGCCTATGTCGCCGGGGCGGCCTGACGCTACGAGCGCGGCGCGGCGAGCGGCTGGCTGGTGATCGCGCCGCCACGGTCATCCGGCACGTAAGGCTGCTGCAACTGGGCCGGCGCCGGCGGCCGGTATTGCGGATCGTTGGAGACGCGGGCGTTGGGCGGCGCATATCCCGGCGCCGCAGGACCGTTCTTGTCCTGCCATATCGGCTTGCCGAGATCGAGTTGATCGGCGGTGGTAACCCCGCCGGTCACCGCGCCAACACCAGCGCCGATGACCGCGCCAACCCCGACGCCGATCGGCCCGCCCAGCAATCCGATGGTGGCGCCGGTGCCGGCACCCGCGCCGGCGCCGGTGCTGACGCGGGAGAATTGGTCGGAGCCGCACCCTGCCAGCAGCGGCAGGGCGGCGGCGAACACGATCAGTTTGCGCATCATGGTCTCCTGCAAGGGTGGCCGCGACGTCGGGTGCCGCTGACGGTGTGTGAGTATCGCACGATAGCCCATTGTTTTGATAGAAAATTGTGTCGAAGCGAAGGCGGCGCTATGCTGCACCGCAGCACACGCGACCTAACACATTGTTTCAGTGTGCGTTTCGCAAACCGGCATCAGGCGCGAAGTTGCCCCAGCAACACCCGCGCCGGCGGCCCCGACAGTACCTCGCGCCAGTGCGAGACGTCGTCGCGGGCGAGCACGGCGGCTTTCACCGCATCGGAATGCACCGGGTCGTCCGGGCCGGAAAGTCCGGCCGCCAGGCGGCTGCAGATGACCGCCAGAATCAGGCCCCCGGCACGCCTTTCGAACGCGAAAACGCCAAGTTTTTGCGCCGAATCGACCGGTATTTCGCGATAATCGCCGGCCGAAAACAGCTCCGGCTGCTCGCGCCGCAGCCGCAGCAGGGTGGCGATGACGTGCTGCTTCACGCCGTCCGCGCCAGTACCGCCGGCAGCGCGGGCGGCGTAATCCACCACGCCGCGGTTGTCCGGATCGACCAGGCTGAAGTCGAGGAATTCGGTGCCCTGGTAGATATCCGGCACCCCAGGCACGGTCAGCTTCAGCACCGTCTGCACCAGGCCATTGCGTAGACCGAACGGCGATATGCGCTCCACCAGCGCGGCGATCTCGCGGCGCGTCGCGGCCTGCGCCGGGTCCAGTAGCAGCCGGTCCAGCGCCGCCGCCGCCACTGCCTCGTATTCGGCGTCGGGGGCGGACCAGGAGGAGTGGCGCTTGGCCTCGCGCACCGCCTTGTTCTGCCATTCCGCCAGCCGGTCGCGCAGCGCGGCGGCCGCCTCGGCATCGTCCGGCGCCATGCCGGGCGGCCAGCCGCCGACCAGCATCTGCAACAGCATGATCGCATCGGCGGCATCGAGCCCGCCGCCGAGCGTCGGCAGCCAGCGATCCAGGCAGGCGATCCAGTCCTCCGGTACCTGGCTGAGCACCGCGAGTCTCGCCCGCAGATCCTCGCCGCGCTTGTGGTCGTGGGTGGCGGTGGCCAGCATGGCATGCGGCCAGGCGGCGGCGCGCTGCGCGCAGGTGGCGTGCCAGCCGGCGATGCTGCCGACCCGCTCGCCCGGATCGAAGCCGACATCGTTGCGTGACAGCAGCGGCGCGTAGCGGTAGAATGCGGTGTCTTCCACCGATTTGGCGGCGATCGGCGCGCTCAACTGCTCGAACCGGCGGATCGCGTCGTGGCGCAGGCCGGCATGCGGGCCGGCCGGCACGGTGCCGAGCCAATCGGCGATGCGTGGCAGGTGGTCGCGGTCGGCCGGCGCGCAGGCGGGTTCGGCGGCGGCGATCGCCTGCTGTAGCGCCTCGGTACCCAGCCCCTCGGCGGCGTAGCTGCGATAGCGCGGGAAATGTACCAGGATGCGCGCCAGGCAGCGGCGCAGGGCGGCCTGTGGCCGGTCGCGGTCGCTGGGGTCGAGGGCGGCAATGCGGTACAGCGCGGCGGCGGCGGCGTCCAGTTGCGCGGAGAACGAGCGGTCCAGCGTCTGGGTGCGGGCCAGCCGTTCCTCCTGCGCGAAGCCGGGCCGGCCGGTGCGGCGCTTCCAGTCGGCGACCAGCGCTGCGAGGCCGGCCCGGTCGTGCAGCACCAGGCTGGTATCGTTCATGAAATCATAGCCGGTGGTGCCATCCACCTGCCAGCCGGGCTCCAGCGCCTCACCGGCGGCGAGGATCTTCTCCACCACCAGCCAACCCTGATGGCCGGGCCTGGCGTCCCGCATCGCGGTGCGCAGGGTGCGGCAATACGCGCCGGGATCGGCCAGCCCGTCGACATGATCCACCCGCAGCCCGTCGATCAGCCCCTCGGCGTAGAGCCGCAGCAGCACCTCGTGGCTGGCGGCGAACACCTCCGGCCGCCCGGCGTTCAGGCCGGCGAGGCCGGCGATGTCGAAGAAGCGGCGCCAGTTGATCAGGTCGCCGCCGGTGCGCCACCAGGCCAGGCGATAATGCTGCCGCTCCAGCAACCGGTGCAGCCGGGTGCGGCCGTCCGGCGTGCCGGCGTCATGCGCGTCGATCGCGTGGGCATCGGCGTCCAGCGCCGGGGTGTCCTGCGGTCGGATCGGGAACAGATGCTCGTGGTAGCGCACCGCCCAGCCATGCGCCTCCTCATGCACCAGCAGCAGATCGCCGGAGTCGAGCGCCTCGCCATACGGTGTGCCGAGGAAGGGGGCCAGGATGCGGCCGTGCAGCGACGGGTCGGGCGGCATCCAGTCGATATCGAAGAACCCGGCATAGCGGCTGGCCTGGCCGTGGCGCAGCACGTCCAGCCACCACGGGTTCTGGTCGCCGCCGACGCCCATGTGGTTCGGCACGATATCCACCACCAGCCCCATGGCGTGCGCGTGCAGGGCTGCCACGAGGCGACGCAAGCCAGCTTCGCCGCCGAGTTCCGGGTTGATCCGGCTCGGGTCGACCACGTCATAGCCGTGCGTCGAGCCGCTCTGCGCGGTCAGGATCGGTGAGACATAGGCGTGGCTGATGCCGAGCCCGGCGAGGTAGGGCACCACCGCGGCGGCGTCGTCGAACGTGAAGCCGGCGTGCAGTTGCAGGCGATAGGTGGCGCGCGGCGGGGTGGGCCGGTCGGTCATGCCTTGGTGCGCCAGCCCAGTGTGGCGAGCCGCGCCGCGACATCCGGCCGCGCCAGCGCCTCCGGCAGCGGCACGGCCAGCCGGCGGCGCCAGTTCGGGTGCTCGTCGGTGGTGCCGGGCAGGTTCGGTGCTTCGGCGAGGCCGAGCAGGTCTTCCACCGGCACGATGGCCAGCGCGCAGGGGGTGGCGGCGATATAGGCGACCGCGGCGTTAACCGCCGGCTGCGGCTGGTCGGGCGGCGGCGGCGGGCCGAAGGCGAGGCCGGCATCGGTGGCGGTCTGCCACAGCCGCGCGGCTTCGGCGCGGCGGCCGGCCCGGGCTTCTGGCGGGGCTTCCGGCGCGGTCTCGGCGGCGCCGTGCAGCCGGGCCTGCCAGTCCAGGTCGCCGCCCTGCCACCAGCCGGCCACCGGCGGCATGTCGTGGGTGGAGGTCATCGCGACGGCGTCCGGCTGCCAGTCGGCCGGCGGCACGAAATCGCCGTGCCGATCGCGCTCGAACGCCAGCACCCGCAGGCCGAGCAGGCCGCGCGCCGCCATTGCCGGGCGGAACCCCTCCGGCACGGTGCCGAGATCCTCACCGATCACCAGCGCACCGGCGGCATGGGCCTCCAGCGCGATCAGCCGCAGCAGGTCGTCCTGCGGCATGGCGAGATAGGCGCCCTGGGTCGGCCGCGCGCCGTCCGGCACCAGCCAGAGCCGGCGCAGGCCCAGCACATGGTCGATGCGCACGCCGCCGGCGTGGTACAATGCGGCTCGCAAGGTGGCCAGGAACGGCGCGTAGCCGGTGCGGGCCAGCGCGGTGGGGGAGAAGGTGGTCAGCCCCCAGCCCTGGCCGTCGCGGTTCAGATGATCCGGCGGTGCGCCGACCGACACCCCGGTGAGCAGATCGCCGGGACTGCCCCAGGCATGGCTGCCGGCCGGGTCCATGCCGACCGCGAGATCGGCGATCAGGCCGATGCCCATGCCGGCGTCGCGCGCCGCCTGCTGCGTGGCATCCATGCTGCGGGCGGCGAGGAACTGGCAGAACAGGTGGAACTCGACCTCGGCGCGGTGGTCGGCGGCGAATGCGGTGACTGCGGCGCCGTGTGGGTCGCGCAGGTCGGCCGGCCAGTGGCGCCAGTCCCACACGCCCCGGCCGCGCCACTCGGCGTGCAGCGCCTCGAACACCGCGTGCTGATGCAGCGAACCGGGGGCGGACCCGGCCCAGGCGAGGAAGGCGGCGGCGGCGAGCGGTTGCGCCGACAAGCCGGCGTGCAGCGCGCGCAGCATGGCGTAGCGGGCGGTGCCGGCCGGCTGCCAGGCGATCAGCGCCTGTGCCTCCCAGCCGGCGCGCTGGTTGCCTGGGTCGGCCTGCTGCCAGGCCTCGGCGCAGGTGGCGGGATCGAACAGGCATTCCGGGTCGGCCAGCAGCGGGTTCAGCGCCAGCCGGCTGGATGGCGCATACGGCCCGGCGCGGCCGGGTTCGGCGGCGAACAGCGCATGGGTCGGGCTGATCGCCAGCGCGTCGGCGCCGCGCTGGGCCAGGGCGATGGCGGCCTCGCGCAACGCGCCGAAGCCGCCGATGCCGCCGTCGCCGTCGCGGCGTAGCGCATAGACCTGGGCGGCGACGCCAAACGCGCGCGGCTTGCCGGTGAGCGATGCGACGCTAGGGCAGAAGCGCGGCGCGATCGCCAGCGTGGTCTCGCTGTCGTCCAGCCGCAGGGCGTGGCGGCCGGGCTGCTCCGGTGCCACCAGGAACACGCCGGCCCGGGTGTGCTGCAGGACGGCGCCGACGGGGCCGCCGCGCAGCGTGAGCTCGGCGCGCCTGGTGCCATCCGGCAGCCGCACCACGCCGCCGGGATCGGCGGTGAGCAGCGGCGGCAGGGCGGCCGGGTGACGTAGTGCGCCCACCGACGCGGCGATATCGCCCTGGCTGTCGCAGGCGATGCCGAGGCCGCGCAGCACCGCGCGCAGGCTGTCGGGCGCGACCTGCTGCGGCGTGCCGAAGGCGTCGGTCCAGCCGACCGAGATGCCGGCCAGGGTGGCGAGTTCGGCGAGTCCGGTCATGTCGGTATTGCTCACGGGGATCGCCGCCAGGCCAGCGTGGTGCGGGCCGGCAGGCTGCCGGCGGCGGCCCCACTGGTGGCGGCGATCGGCGTTACGCCGGGCGGCGGCTGCCACGGCAGCGTCACCGGGCCGAGATTGCAGGCCAGATGCAGCGTGCTGCCATCGCCGAGCTGCCAGCAGGCGGCGACCGCGGCCGGGCCGAGTGCGGCGGCGGCGATGGCGTGGCTGCCGGGCAGATGCGGCGCGATATGCGCGGCGCGGGCGGCCAGCAGGGTGCGGATGAAGCCCGGCCAGTC
This sequence comes from Acetobacteraceae bacterium, assembly GCA_035497095.1. GTDB lineage: Bacteria > Pseudomonadota > Alphaproteobacteria > Acetobacterales > Acetobacteraceae > 70-18. The sequence continues at coordinate 5,748 of DATJEA010000597.1, forward strand.
GAACCCGTCCGCGGCCGGCGCCGGGATCGAGGCGGTGAATGTGGATTCGGCGTTGGGGTCGGGGATGCTGGCGCGGCGGGACGGATCGGCGAAGGCGGCGAAGCGGGCGAATTCGGCGCGGCGGCCGCGGCGCACCGCCTCGGCCAGTTCGGGCGGGTGGTCGGTGAAGAACAGGAACGGCGAGCGGCTGCCGATCTCCTCGCCCATGAACAGCATCGGGATCTGCGGGCAGAGCAGCACCAGCGCCATCGCCGCGCGCACCGCCTCGGGCTCGGCCAGCGACAGCAGCCGCTCGCCCATCGCGCGGTTGCCGACATGATCGTGATTCTGGGTGAAGCTGACGAACGCGGTGGGCGGCAACTGGCCGCTCGGGGTCCCGCGCCGGTGGCCGAGATTGACCGACATCTCGCCCTGATAGGCGAAACCCTCGCGCAGGCAGCGGGCCAGGCGTTCGGCCGGAGCTTCGGCGTAGTCGGCGTAATAGGCTTCGGTCTCGCCGGTCAGCAGCACATGCAGGCAATGGTGCAGGTCGTCGTTCCATTGCGCGGTGAACGGGTGGCCGCCGAGCAACTCGGCCTGGTTGCGCTCGTTCTCCAGGATCAGCTGCACCGGACGGCCGACGCCGGCGCGGATCGCGCGGCCGAGCGCGGGCAGGGCAGGGGGTGGCAGGATGGCCTGCACCGCGTCCAGCCGCAGACCGTCGAAACGGTATTCGTTCAGCCAGTACAGCGCGTTCTGGGTGAAGAATTCGGCGACCTCGGGGCGGGTGAAATCGAGCGCGTCGCCCCAGGCGGTTTTGCGGTCATGGGTGAAGAACTGCGGCGCGGTGCGGTGCAGATAATTCCCGTCCGGGCCGAAATGATTGTAGACCACATCGAGCAACATCGCGAGGCCGAGGCCGTGCGCCGCGTCGATCAGCGCCTTCAGGCTGGCCGGCGGGCCGTAGGCTTCGGCCGGCGCGAAGGCCAGCGCGCCGTCATAGCCCCAGTTGCGGGCGCCGGGGAAGGCCGCGATCGGCATCAGCTCGATCGCGGTGATGCCAAGCGCGGCAAGCTCCGGCAGCCGGGCGCGCAAGCCGTCGAAGCCGCCGAGCAGGCCGGCATGCGCCTCCCAGATCACCGCCTCGTGCCAGGGCCGCGCGGCGGCGGCATGCTGCCAGCGATAGGCGTGCGGATCGACCACCACGCTCCAGCCATGCAGGCCGCCGGATTGGGCGCGCGAGGCCGGGTCGGGGATGGCGAGGCCGTCCGGCAGCACGAAGCGGTAGCGGGCGCCGGGGCGGCAGGCGCGTTCGGTGGCGAACCAGCCGCCAGGCTGCGGCTGCATCGGACGGTCCGGCTCGCCGTCGAGGCGCAGCGTCACGCTTGCGCAGGCCGGCGCCCAGAGCCGGAAGCGGGTGGTGCCGGCGTGGTATTCGGCGCCGAAGCGCATGGCGTGGCTATGCTGCAAGCTCGGGGTCTTTCTCGGGCGTTTCATCGGGATTGTCCGGGGCGATTGCGCCGGACAGCACCACCAGCGAATGGGCGGCGACGGTGACGCTGTCGCCTGCCAGTTCGTGCGGCTCGCGGTCGGGTTCGGCACTGTCGAGCAGCAGCCGGCGGGTGACGGCGGGCGACGGCAGATGGAACAGCGCGTCCTCGTCGCCGGCGTTGAACATTACCGTCAGGATGGTGACCACGCCCTCCACGGTGGTGGCGGCGCGACGCAGGGTGAGGTGGCGGATGGTGCCGTCGTGCCAGTTCTGTTCGGCGATATCCTCGCCCTCGGCGTTGAACCAGGCGATGTCCGGCAGGTCGAGCGCCGGGCGTTCCTGGCCGTGCAGCCAGTCGCGCGACCGCAGCACCGGATAATCGCGGCGGATCTCGGTGAGCCGGGCGGTGAAGTGCTGCAGGTCGGCGCCGGCCTTGCTGGTCGCCAGCGCCCAGTCGACCCAGGAAATATCGTTGTCCTGGCAATAGGCGTTGTTGTTGCCCTGCTGGGTGCGGCCGAATTCGTCGCCGGCCAGCAGCATCGGCGTGCCTTGCGCGAGGAACACGCTGGCCAGCAGGGCGCGGGCGATGCGGGCGCGCTGGGCGAGGATGCCGGGGTCGTCGGTGGGGCCCTCGACGCCCCAGTTGGAGGAGATGTTTTCGCCGTGGCCGTCGCGGTTGTCCTCGCCGTTGGCTTCGTTGTGCCGCGCCTCGTAGGCGGTGACGTCGGCCAGCGTGAAGCCGTCATGCGAGGCGACGTAGTTGACCGAGGACCATGGCCGGCGGGCGCGGTGGTGGAAGATGTCGCGCGAACCGGCCAGGCGGGCGGCGAGGCCGGCGCGGCGGTCGGGGTCGCCGCGCCAGAAGCCGCGCACGGTGTCGCGGAAATGGTCGTTCCATTCGGCGAAGCCGGGCGGGAACTGGCCGAGCTGATAGCCGCCGGGGCCGATATCCCAGGGCTCGGCGATCAGCTTGACGCCGGCCAGGGTGGGGTCCTGGCGGATCGCGTCGAACAGGCCGGAGCCGGGGTCGAAGCCGCCAGGCTCGCGGCCGAGCGTGCTCGCGAGATCGAAGCGAAAGCCGTCGACGTGGTAGGCCTCGACCCAGTGGCGCAGCGAATCCATCGCCATTTGCAGCACGCGGGCGTGGGACAGGTTCAGCGTGTTGCCGGTGCCGGTGTCGTTGGTGCAGTAGCGCGGATTGTCGTGTTGCAGGCGGTAATACGAGGCGTTGTCGAGCCCGCGCATGCTGAGCGTCGGGCCGAGTTCGCTGCCCTCGGCAGTGTGATTGTAGACCACGTCGAGCAGCACCTCGATGCCGGCGGCGTGCAGGCGGCGGATGGCAATCTTCAGCTCGTTGCGGCCGCCCTCGCCGAGATAGCGCGGCTCGGGCGCGAAGAAGCCGATGGTGTTGTAGCCCCAGTAATTGGCGAGACCCGCCTGCACCAGCCGGCGGTCCTGCACGAAGGCGTGGATCGGCAATAGTTCGATGGCGGTGATGCCGAGGCGGTGGAAATGCTCGATCATCACCGGCTCGGCCAGTGCCGCAAAGCGGCCGCGGTGATGCGGCGCGATGTCCGGGTGGCGCATGGTGAGGCCGCGCGGATGCGCCTCATAGATCACCGTGTCGCCCCAGGGGATGTCAGGTGGGCGATCGTCACCCCAGTTGAAGCTGTCATCGACCAGGACCGCCTTCGGCATCACCGGCGCGCTGTCGCGGGTGTCGTAGGTGAGGTCGGCGCGGCGGTTGCCGACCCGGTAGCCGAACAGCGCGTCCGACCAGCGCAGCCGGTCGACGATCTGGCGGGCGTAGGGGTCGAGCAGCAGCTTGTGCGGATTGAAGCGGTGGCCCTCGGCGGGCTTGTACGGGCCATGCGCGCGAAACCCGTAGCGCAGACCCAGCGGCGCGTCCGGCAGGTAGCCGTGCCAGACCTCGTCGGTCCATTCCGGCAGTTTCAGGCGCGCCAGCTCGCGGCGGCCGGAGGGGTCGAACAGGCAGAGATCGATGCGCTCGGCATGGGCGGAGAACACCGCGAAATTGGCGCCCAGCCCGTCCCAGTGCGCACCGAGCGGGTAGGCGTGGCCGGATTCCAGCCGATCGGGGAAGTTCATGCGGGCGCCTCGTCCGGCAGGAGGAACAGGGTGGCCAGCGCCGGCAGGGTCAGTTCGACCGACTGGGCGTGGCCATGGGCGGGGACCGGCTGGCTGTGCACGCCGCCCTGGTTGCCGGCGCCGGCACCGCCATAGTCGGTGGCATCGGTGTTCAGCAGTTCGCGCCAATAGCCGGGCCGCGGCACGCCGATGCGATAGGCGCTGTGCGGCACCGGGGTGAGGTTGGCGACGGCGAGCAGCGGCGGCGCGTTCGGCGCCAGGCGCAGGAAGGCGAACACGCTGTTGGCGCGGTCATCGCCGACCAGCCAGGCGAAACCGTCCGGCGCGCTGTCGCGCTGGTGCAGGGCCGCGTGTTCGGTGTAGGCGCGGTTGAGATCGGCGACCAGTTGCTGGGTGCCGCGATGCGGGGCCTCGCGCAGCAGGTCCCAGTCGATCTCGCCGTCATGGTTCCATTCGCGCGCCTGGGCGATCTCGCCGCCCATGAACAGCAGCTTCTTGCCGGGATGCGCCCACATGAAGGCGAAATAGGCGCGCAGGTTGGCATGGCGCTGCCAGGCGTCGCCGGGCATCTTGTTGAGCAGCGAGCCTTTGCCGTGCACCACCTCGTCATGCGACAGCGGCAGCGTGAAGTGTTCGGAGAACGCGTACACCAGCGAGAAGCTCATCTCGTCATGGTGGTAGCTGCGATACAGCGGGTCGTATTGCATGTAGTGCAGGCTGTCGTGCATCCAGCCCATGTTCCATTTGAAGGTGAAGCCGAGGCCGCCCTGATCGATCGGCGCGGTGACGCCGGGCCAGGCGGTCGATTCCTCGGCGATCACCATCGCGCCCGGGCAGCGTTCGGCCACCACGGTGTTGAGTTGGCGCAGGAAATCGACCGATTCCAGGTTCTCGCGACCGCCGAACCGGTTCGGCACCCAGGCGTCGGCGGCGCGGCTGTAGTCGCGGTAGAGCATCGAGGCGACCGCATCCACCCGCAGCCCGTCGACATGGAAATGCTCCAGCCAGTGCAGCGCCGAGGCGAGCAGGAAGCCCGCCACCTCGCGGCGGCCGAGATTGTAGATCAGCGTGTTCCAGTCCTGATGGAACCCCTCGCGCGGGTCGGCGTGCTCATACAGCGCGGTGCCGTCGAACTGCGCCATGCCGTGCGGGTCGGTGGGGAAATGCGCCGGCACCCAGTCGATGATGACGCCGAGATTGGCACGATGGCAGGCATCGACGAACAGCGCGAAATCCTCCGGCGGGCCGAACCGGCTGGACGGCGCGAACAGCCCCAGCGGCTGGTAGCCCCAGTAGCCGCTGAACGGATGTTCGGCGACCGGCAGCAACTCGATATGGGTGAAGCCCATGGCGCTGGCATACGGCACCAGCCGGGCGGCGAGACCGGCCCAATCCAGTGTCGCGCTGGCATCGCCGGGCGGGCGAACCCAGGAGCCGGCATGCACCTCGTAGACGCTGATCGGCGCATCGGCGGACTGCCTGGCGGCGCGGCCGGCCATCCAGTCCTGGTCGCGCCAGCGATGCGGGCGGGCGTGCGGCACGATCGAGGCACGACCGGGCGGCAGTTCGGCGGCGCGGGCCACCGGGTCGGCCTTCAGCGGCAACCGGGCGCCGTTCTGCGCGATCAGTTCGTACTGATATCGCGTGCCCTCGGTGAGGCGCGGGATGAAGATTTCCCAGACGCCGCTGCTGCCGCGCCGGCGCATCGGGTGGCGGCGGCCGTCCCAGGTGTTGAATGGGCCAACCACCGAGACGCGCCGCGCATTCGGCGCCCAGACCGCGAAGCGGACGCCTTCGATGCCGTCCCCCCCGCTGCCATCCATCATCGTGGCAAGGCCGGAGCCGAGCGCCTCGGCGAGCCGGAGATGGGTGCCTTCGCCGATCAGATGCAGGTCGAGTTCGCCCAGCACCAGGCCGAACGCATAGGGGTCCTCGGTCTCTTGCACCGCATCGGGCCAGGTGACCCGCAGCCGATAGCGGCCGGCAAACGGCAGCACGCCGGCGAACAGGCCGGGCGGCTGCTCGGCCGGCAGCGTGACGCCAGCGCCGGAGTCCGGCAGGGCCGCCACCGCCAGCGCGCCGGGCAGGAAGGCGCGCACGAAGCGGCCCTGTGGCCCGTCATGCGGGCCGAGCACCGCGAACGGATCGTCCAGCATGCCGTCATGCAGCGCCCAGGCCAGTTGGGGCGCCAGTGCTGGCGCGGCCGCGGCGGCCGGGTATGGCAGTGCAGCCGGCGTGGCGGTCATCGTGGGTGGGCTGCCGCTCATTCGGGTGCCTCCCCATCCAGCAGCGTTTCGACCAGCGCGAGCAGGCCGCCGAGCGGAACCGCGAGCCAGTCCGGCCGGTTGCCGAGCTCGTAGCCGACCTCGTAGGAAGCCTTCTCGATCAGGAAAAGTTCCAGCAGCGCGGCATCGCGCGCCGGGTCGGCGGAGTCCGGCGCCGCCGCGCGATAAGCCTCCAGCAGGGCGGCGGGGATGCGGCTGGCGAAATCCGCCGCCATCACGTCGAACGCCTCGCGCGAGGTGACGCCGGCGCGCTGGCGGGCGGCCAGAGCGTAATCCAGCGAGCGCAGGATGCCGGCGACATCGCGCCACGGGCTATCCTTGGCGCGCCGTTCGGCGAGCGGCTGGGCGGGTTCGCCCTCGAAATCGATGATCACCGCGTCGCCGCTGGCCACCAGCACCTGGCCGAGATGGAAATCGCCGTGGATGCGGTGCAGCGGGCCGTCCTTGCCGGCGGCGATCAGCCGCAGCAATGCCTTCAACAACGCTGCGCGGCGCGGCAGCAGGCGGTCGGCCAGCGCGCGCTCGGCCTCACTGAGGCTGTCCCGCCGCTCGCTCAGCCGGTCCAGCGCATCGGTGGTGCGGCCCAGGATGCGGTCGCGCCACTGGCGAAGCTGGGCGGCGCCGGCCTCGGCCGGGGCGAAGGCGGGGTTGTCGCTGGGCTGCGCCAGGATGGCGTGCATCTCGCCGAGCCGTTGGCCGAGATTGCGGGCGAATGCTTCGTATTGCCCCAGCACGTCCTCGGCGCTGGCCTCCCGGCGCTGCATGTCGTCCACCGCGCGATCGAGGAACGCCATGCTCCACTCCCAGGCGTCGCCCTCGCCGGCGATATAGCCTTGCAGGATGGCGAGCACGGTCTGCTCGCCGGCCTCGCCGCGATGCAGGATTTCGCCGTACAGCGGCGCGGCGTTGGCGAAGCCGCGCGCGGTAAGCTCGCGGCCCATCTCGGCCTCCGGATGCTCGCCCGGGGCCAGCCGGCGGAACAGCTTCAGCACCAGCTTGTGGTCGATGATCACCGAGGAGTTGGATTGCTCGGCTGACAGCCAGCGAATCGCCACCGTCGGGTCGATCTCCACCGTGGCGAGGCCCTCGGTCGGGCGGAAGATGACGTGGCCGTCGCCGGCCGGCACCTCGGCGCCCTCCCGCAGCAGGGCGAGCAGCGCGTAATGGAATTCGCCGAGCGCATAGCCGTCGGTCAGCGTGCCGGTGCGGCGGCCGCGGCGGACCCGGGCCAGCGCTAGTTGCTGCGGCATGGCCAGCGCCGGCTGGTCGTCCCAGGTGATGCCGAGCGGCAGCAGATAGCGCGCCGCGCCACCGGGATGGCCGACCTCCACCGCCAGCAGCGCCAGCTCGCGGCCCTTGCCCAGTTGGGCGGCCATGGTGACGTGCACGCGGCCCAGCTTCTGGTCCTTGGCAGCGAACCAGCGGCGCTTGGTAAGCCAGGTCGGCACCACATCGGTTTCGAACAGCGTGCGATGCGCCGGGTTGGTGATCTCCTCAGGCCCGCCGCGCAGCACGAAGGTGGTGTATTCCGGCATCGGCTCCGGCGCGTCGCTGTGCCAGGTCGGCCCGTCGCTGTCGGCGGCCAGGCGGAACCAGTAGAAGCCGTACGGCGGCA
>DATJEA010000598.1:0-3684 GCA_035497095.1 Acetobacteraceae bacterium
CGCTGAAGCGCATCACCGTGCTCGACCTCACGCTGGCCCGCGCCGGCCCCACCTGCGTCCGCCACCTCGCCGACTGGGGCGCCAACGTCATCCGCATCGAGCCTCCCGGTGACGGCGAAAGCCTCACCGGCAAGCGCGACGGCTTCGACTTCCAGAACCTGCACCGCAACAAGCGCTGCATCCAGCTCAACCTGAAAACCCCGGAAGGCCACGCCGCCTTCATGCGCCTGGCCGCCACCGCCGACGTGGTGGTGGAAAACATGCGCGTCGCCGTCAAGCACCGCCTGAAAGTCGCCTACGACGACGTCCGCGCGGTGAACCCGCGCATCGTCTACGGCAGCATCTCCGGCTTCGGCCAGACCGGCCCGTACGGCCTGCGCGCCGGCGTCGACCAGATCGCCCAGGGGCTCGGCGGCCTGATGTCGATCACCGGCCTGCCCGGCCAGGGCCCGGTGCGGGTCGGCATCCCGCTCGCCGATCTCACCGCCGGCAACCTGCTGGCGCTGGCGATCATGACCGCGCTGTTCGAAAGGGAGGCCACCGGCGTCGGCCGCTGGGTGCATACCAGCCTGCTGGAGGCGATGGTGTTCATGCTCGACTTCCAGGCCAGCCGCTGGCTGATGGATGGCGAGGTCGCCGGCCAGGCCGGCAACGACCACCCCACCGGCATCCCGACTGGCGTATTCCCCACCGCGGACGGCCACATCAACATCGCCGCCTCGTCCAACCGGCTGTGGGAACGGCTATGCGACACGCTCGACAAGCCGGACTGGAAAGCCCGCCCCGACTGGCAAAACCAGGCCGGCCGCTCCGCCGACCGGGCCGCCGTCAACGCGGCGATCGGCGAGATCACCGCGACAAGCCCGTCCGCCCACTGGGTCGAGCTGTTCGAGGCGGCCGGCATCCCCTGCGGCCCGATCAACACCATCGACAAGGTATTCGCCGACCCGCAGGTGCAGCATCTCGGCCTCGCCGCCGCGGTCACCCACCCCCGCCTCGGCGAGACCAGCATCGTCTCCTCGCCGATCAACCTCGATGGCCTCAGCCGCGCCATCCGCAGCCCGACGCCAGACGCCGGCCAGGATACCGACGACGTGCTGCGCGCAGTGGGCTACACCGACGCCGAACTCCAGACCATGCGCAGCAAGGGCATCATATGAGCAAGCAATACGCCGACGGCAAAATGCTGGCCGAGATCGAGGACGGGGTCGGCCTCATCACCTTCAACCAGCCGGAAAAGCGCAATGCCATGTCGGTCGGCATGTGGCACGGCCTCACCGAGATCCTCGGCGAATTCGAGGCCGATCCCGGCGTGCGGGTGGTGATCCTCACCGGCGCCGGCCCGAAGGCGTTCGTCTCCGGCGCCGATATCAGCCAGTTCGCCGCCAACCGGGCGGACGCCTCGGCGCAAAAGCAATACGACGCGCTCACCAGCGCCGGCCGCGCCAAGCTCGCTGCCTTCCCCAAGCCGGTGATCGCCCGCATCCGCGGCTACTGCCTCGGCGGCGGGCTGGGCATCGCCATGCAGGCCGATCTGCGCATCGCCGCCGAGGACAGCCAGTTCGGCATCCCGGCCGCCCGGCTCGGCATCGCCTATGGCTGGGATATGGTGAGCCGCCTGGTCTCGCTGGTCGGCCAGGCGCATGCCCGCACCATGCTCTACACCGGCGAGCGGCTGGACTCCGCCGAGGCCGGCCGCATCGGCCTGGTCAACCGGGTGGTGCCGGACGCCGATCTCAACGAGACCGTGCTGGCCATGGCGCGGACCATCGCCGACAACGCGCCGCTCTCGGTCGCCGCCTCGAAACTCTCGATCAACCAGACCATCCGCCCGGAGAGCGAGCGCGACCTCGCCGCCGTCAACGCCGCCGTCGCCGCCTGCTTCGACAGCGCCGACTATACCGAAGGCCGCACCGCGTTCATGGAGAAACGCCGGCCGAAATTCACCGGCCGGTAATGCGCGTCTGCCTGCTGCACGACATCTTTCGTGCCGAGCTGTTCGGCCAGGGCGGGCAGAACCACACCTCCGCCATGCTGGAGCAGGTGCTGGCCCCGGTCCTCGCCAGCCTCGGCCATCAGCTCGTCCGCCCGCCCGCCTTCATCATGGACCGCCCGCCGGTGCTGCGCGATTTCGCCGCCGCCCACGGCCTCGCCCACGATGTCGGCAGCTGGCTGCGCCTCTACGCCGATCCGGCCACGCTGCCGCTGGTGCGGCAGGTGCTGCGCGAGCATGTGCTGGCGCCGATCGACGGCGCCGATCTGGTGCTCGGCTGGGAAATGTCGCCCAACATGCTGCGCGGCCTCGCTGGCCTCGGCCAGAAGGTGATTGAATTCAACCTCGACTCGGTCCGCTTCTGCCCCGATTTGTTCCTGCGCGCCCGCAGCAACGATCCGGCGATCGTCGCCTGGCTCGACAGCTACGCGGTGCCCGATGCGATGCCGCGCGCCTATGCCGCGCAGCTGATGGCCAGTATGCCACCGCCGCCGCCGCATCCGCCGGCGACGCTGTTCGCCGGCCAGGTCGCCGATGACAGCAGCCTGATCGAGGGCGGCGCCTTCGCCCGCGTGCAGGACCACCAGGCCGCGCTGGCGCCCGACATCGGCGAGATCCTGCTGCTCAAACCGCACCCGCACGGCGCTCCGCACCCCGGCATTCGCTGGCTGCACGCCGCCCACAAGCAGGCCCGCATCACGCCGGACAACATCTACGCCCTGCTCGCCGCCCCCTTCGTGCGCCGCGTGGTGACGCTCACCTCCTCGGTCGCCACCGAGGCGGCGTTGTTCGGCAAGCCGGCGCAGCGCCTGGTCACCCCCGACCAGGCGATGGCAAAATTGCCGGAATTCGGCGCCTATCGCCGGCTCGATGCGCGTTTCCTGACCCCGGCCTGCTGGGCCGCGCTGCTCGGCGGCAGGCTGTCCGCCGCACCGCCGCCGCCGCCGATCGCCCGCCTGTTCAGCCGTCCCTGGGGCCGTTTCACCGCGCCGCCCGCCATCCCGTCGCGCCAGCTTGCGGCCGGCACGCCACGTCATTGCGGCGCCGGCGGCGATGGCCTGGTCCATCTCGGTTTCGGCTGGGCGGCGCCCGCCGCGGAGTGCAGTTGGACCGAGGGCGAGTTCGCCACGCTGCTGCTGGCGCCGCAATCAACCCGGCTGCGGCTCACCTGCCGCGCTGCAACCAGCCTCAAGCTGGAAATCACCATCCGCCCCGGCGGCCAAATCCGCCGCATCGAACTCGGCGCGCAACCGACCGATATCGACCTGGACCTGCCGCCAGCCACGGTGCTGGAACTCACCCTGCGCCCCAGCGCCACCCTGGCCCTGGAAAAGCTGCAGGCGCTCCCGGAAAATACCGAGAGCGCCCGCCAAGTAATAACCAAGGAGTAAGAAGTTTTTCTGCTTCTTTTTGTTCACAAAAAGAAGAGTCTTCCTTCCTTACGCCGGCCGCACATTCCAGGGATAAGGCGCCACCCCCTGCAACACCCCGGTGATGCTCTTGCGGAATGCCGTCTTGCCGTACCACTGCCCCACCACGGTGGTTCCCACATCGCTCATGGCGATGTGCGACAGCGCGTGGGCGGCTTTTTTCTGGCCGGCCTCGTCCGGTGCGGTCAGCCATTCATTGGTCAGCTTCACCGCCTCGGGGTTGTCCCACCAGCCGAACCAGGCGCGCTTGCCGCGCGGGTT
>DATJEA010000599.1:0-3588 GCA_035497095.1 Acetobacteraceae bacterium
GCCACCACCGCGCCCGCACCCGGCACGGTCACGCTGGCGCCGGAGACCTGCGCCGGCCGGCCGCGCCCGTCGGAAGGGGTGCGGATGCGGTCTGCAAGAACCGCCGCCACCAGTTCCGGCGTGTCGCCGTCGGCGGTGCGATAGGCCACCGCCTGGGTGTCCACCAGCAGCCCGGCCACCTGGCCCGGCGCCGCGCTGCCGAAGAACGTCGCGGTATTGCCGCTGACCAGCACGCCCAGTTGCGGCGCCACCGGCGGCAGCGCGGTCTGCTGCTCCGGCCAGCGCGTGGTGTCGCGCGCCTCGCTGCCATCCGGGAACACCGTCACGTTCACCCGCCTGGCGCCGAGATCGGCATCCAGCGCCGCCGCGTTCGGCCAGCCGCGATACACCCGGCAGGTGGTGCCGGCCACGCTGCCGGCATCGGCCCCCGCCGGATACAGCGCCGCCACCACGCGCGCCACCAGCGCCGCTTCCACGTCCGACTGGTCGGCCATGCCAATTCCCTAAGTTGCCGCCTGCGTCACATGCAACCGCCAGCCAAGCTCGGAAAGCTCGGCCGACGCCACCACCCCGGCCCGCCCGAGATCGTCGCTCATGTGATCGCCGGCCCGCAGCGTCACCCCCGGATAGCCCGCCAGCAGCACCTGCCAGCCGCCAAGCGCCGTGCCGGTCGGCAGGTTCGCCTGATAGGCGCCGCCGCCGCCGGCATCCAGCACCGAGGCCGGCCAGCCATTGAGCAAAATCTGGCTGCCGCCGTCGCCGACGCCGCCATAATCGTTGATCCCGGCCGAGGCCGGCGCCGCCGGCCGCACGAAACTCACCACCCGCGAGGCCCGCACACACAGACTCGGCAACAGCGCCTGCTGGGCGGCGACGAACCAGATGCCGCCATCCGCCGCCCCCGGCCGGCTCTCGGCGCGCCGCAGATAATCGCCGGCGCGCACATAGGCGCCGTCGAACACCCCCTGCCACAGCGCCTGGCCATAACCGGCCGGCCGCTCCCATCCGCGCACCGGCGCAAACGCGGCGTTCAGCGTCATCACCACATTGCCCGCCCGCAACGGGTCGTTTGGCCCGCTGGCGCGATACAGCGTGCAGGCGCTGCCCAGCACCCGCGCGCCCTGCCCCAGCCCGCGCCAGATCCGGTCCTGCACCCGCACTGCCCGCATCGCTCAAACCACCAGCGCCACACTGGCGGACCCGCCCGAGGCGCGCCCCTCCAGCGCCGGCCCCGGCGGCAGGCCGAGGAAGCCGCACAGCCGCCGCCGCCAGTCATCCAGCAGCCGCAGCCGTTGCCCCAGTTCATCGGCATTGCGCGTCCACACCGCCGCCTGCGCGGTATCCAGCGTGTCGCTCGCCGCCGGCACCGCGCGCTCCAGCAGCACGAGCTGGCCCAGATACTGCCGCACCACCGCCTCCTCGCTGCCGCTCAGGTGCTGGATGCGAAACTCCATCGCGCCATACACCTGGTTGAACCGCCAGCCCTGATAGCCGTCGGTGCCGTTGCCATAGGCGGGATAGCCGCAGAACCGCCGGATGTCGGTGCGCTCCGCCTCGGTAAACGCCATGCTCGCCCCCCTATGACAACGATGCCGTCACGATCAGCCGATATGCTCAACCAGCACCGCCCGCTTATAGGCAGCATTGGTCGCGGTCGGCACGGTCGCGGGGTTGGTGGTGGTGTCGCTCGGCGCGGTGAAGCCGCCAATCCAATACCAGCTCTGCGCGATGATCTGCTGCAACCGGTCGATCGGCTCGCGCGTCACCATCGCCACGCCATCCACCATCGCCACGATGCTGTCGGCCGGCGCCACATCGGCCGCCCCCATGCCGGCGAAATCACCCTCGATCAGCGCGCCCTGGCCGCAGATGATCGGCCGCCGGATCACCGCACCCATGATGGTCGGATGCCCCTACACATAGGCCTCGTTGGTCAAGGCGAAGCGCAGGCCGAGGAACTCGTTGATCATGCCCTGGCGGAACACGTCATTGGCCGAGGTCGCGCCCTGGAACAACTGGCGGAAATCGTTGTCGGAAAACAACTGCCGCGCCGAGACCGGGTCGAGATAGCAGTTATACGCGCCGTCGATCTGCGGCACCGCGTTCAGCCGCAAGGTGGCCACCGCATTCAGCAGCACGCTCATGGTGAGCTGATCGCCCGCCTGCAACGCCCTGGCCGTGGTGCGGTTGCCCGGCCGCATGATGGCGCTCGCGGTCGCCGCCACCACCGCGTTGCCGGCGGTCGCATCGGCCACCGTCACCGCCGTACCGAAGGTCAGCACGCCGGAGATTCCGCCAGGCCGGCTCGACACATTCGTCGCATCCACCGCGGCGCCGATCAGCGTGTAGGAATTGCTGCCCACCGTCACCACCAGCGACGAAGAGCCGCCCACCGGCGTCTGCACCCCGTTCACGAACACGGTCTGGAAGCCGCGCACGTCATCCACCGCAACCGCCACGTTGGCCGAGCCGAGCGTGGTCCGCACATGGGTGTTGCCGCCGAAATACGGCGCGAACAGCGCATTGCGCGCCAACTCGTCCAGGCTGCGCGCCGCCTGCTCGCCGTTGATCGCGGCATTCTGCAGGAACTGACTGGCGATTCCCACCCGGCTGGTCACCATGTTGAGATCGGTGGTCGCGGCGTAATGGTTCAGCGTGATGGTGAACTGCTCCACCCCATAGCTCTGCGGCACCAGCCCGTTGTCGAGGTTGGTGTTGGTGGCGGGCTGCAGCGGCGTCACCACGCTCGGCTTCAGCCCGGCCCGCGTCTTGGTCAGCGTCTCGCCGATGCCGACCGCGAACTCCATCCGGTCGGCCACCGCACGATAGCCCAGGCGCGAATTCAGCGCCTGCTGGAACTCGCGCTCCAGGAATCCCTGCTGGATAATCGGCTGCAAGGCGGCGGGAAAATTCTGGATGCCCATAGCTGCTCCTCAAGGTTGAACCAGCCCGGGGCATCTGCGCCGGGCGTAGCGAAGGGAAGGCCGGGGCGCTGCCCCGCACCCCGCCAAGGGCAGAGCCCTTGGAACCCCCGACTCAGATTGCCTGTGGGGAAAGGGGGCCAAGGCACGGTTGCAACCCGCACCTCGGCCCCCTTTCCCCACAGGCAATACGAAGTTTCGAGGTCCAGGGGCTCGGCCCCTGGTGGGGGTCCGGGGGCAAAGCCCCCGCCTTGCTTGCCTATGGCGAGCGGAACAGTGTTTGGCCGTTGATCTTGATCTCGACGTCCTGCGCGTAGTCTCGCAGTGCGGTCGGGTTTGGGGTGATGCCGAGGCCGGGGGCGTCGGGGATGGCGATCTCGCCGTTGGTGTCGGGCGTGATGTGGGTGCGGGTCAGGTCGACGGCCAGCGGGCGCAGGTTGGTGGGGTATTCGCAGATGCGGTGGTTTTCCAGCCCGGCATAGGGCTGTAGCGAGGCGCTGAGCGCCAGGTTGGAAGTGAAGGTGTGGTTGATATAGGTGACGCCTCGTTTGACCGCATAGTCGGCCACCGCCTTGGCCGGGCCAAGCCCGCCGATGCGGCCGCAATCGATCTGGATGTAGCCGACCTTGCCGTAATCGATGAGGTGCTCGGCCATGAGGCGGTTGTG
>DATJEA010000600.1:0-7361 GCA_035497095.1 Acetobacteraceae bacterium
GCCCAAAACCCGCCGCGCGCTCCCCCGAATCCCCTTGCAGCGAACCCAAAAGTCACCATAACTAACACTCGTGCAGATCACCCCACCGGCCTCCGCCCTCGGCCAACGCTATCTCCCCCATATCGAGGACCTCTGCGCCTACATCGCCCACGTCGCCGCGCGCTATCGTCCGCTGTCGCCGCTGCTGGTGCTGGTCTGGTTGCGCCTGCGCCGCACGCTGTGCCGGCTCGATCGGCTGGCGATCCGCTGGCAGCGCGGCCGCCATCAGGCGCAGAGCCACTCCCGCCGCGCCCCGGCCCAGCCGCCCGTCCTTCACCCCGCCGAGGCCTGGCGCCCCCGCCGCACCCCGCAGGGCCATGCCTGGCTGATCCGCCTGCACCAGCCCCTGGCGCAACTCGCCCCCCGCATCGAGTTATTGCTCGCCGACCCCGAGATCGTCGCCCTCTGCGCCGACGCCCCGCAGGCCGGCCGCCTGCTGCGCCCGCTCTGCCGCATGTTCGGCCTCACCCCGCCCGCCCACATCGCCACCCCGCCCCGCCCCAGGCCGCCGCCCAAACCCCGGCCGCCCCGCACCCCGCCGCCGCCCTTCGCCGAGCACCCATCCTCGGTCTGGCCCTTCGTCCCCCAGCGCCTGCGCCTGCGCGTCCCCAACCTGCCGCGCCGAAAACCCCCCGCCTGACCCGGCGCCCTTGCACGCCACCAATCATTCCGTAATAAGAATCACCCCGGCGCCGGCTCATCGAACCGCCGCAGAATCCGCAGCATCAGCACCATCGACGGCACCGCCGAGAACATCGCCAGCACATAGAACGGCGTCCACCCCAGCGCCGCGGCGGCAAACCCGGAAAACCCGCCGATGGTGTGCGAGGCCAGCGCCGCCACCGAACTCAGCAGCGCGTATTGCGTCGCGGTAAACCGCAGCGCGCACAGCGAGGAGAGGTAGGCGACGAACGCGGCCACCGCCATGCTCTGCACGAACGCCTCGGCGATCACCGTGCTGTACAGCATCGCATAACTGCCGTGGCTCATCGTCAGCGCCACATACATCGACATGAAGCCCATCTGCGTGAACCCGGTGGCGATCAGCGCCCGCTTCATGCCAATCCGCCGCACCACCCAGCCGCCCAGCGCGTAGCCGGCCAGGGTCGCCGCCAGCGCGAACGGCCCGGTCGCCAGCGCCACCGTCGCCCGATCAAAACCCAGATGCCGGTACAGCGGCGCCAGCATCTTCCCCGCCAGCGCCTCGTCCAGATAGAACAGCGCCACATAAGCCAGCACCGTCCAGGCGCCGGGCCGCGACAGAAAATCGGCCAGCGGCGCCACCACCGCCTCGCGCACCCGCGCCCCCAGCGTCCCCGCCACCACCACCCCCGCCGGCCGCGCCGGCTCGGGTGCGGCCAGCGTAACCAGCACCCCAAGCCCGAGCAGCCCCGCCACGCCCAGCAACGCCCCATGCCAGCCAAGATGCGTCGCCGACCAGATCACCCCGGCGCCCGAGGTCAGCATCGCAATCCGATACCCCATCACATAGGCCGCCAGCGCCGTGCCCTGCTCGGCCGGCGTAAACGTCTCGATCCGCCAGGCATCGATCGCCACATCCTGCGTCGCCGACAAAAACGCCACCGCCGCCGCCGCCGCGAACGTGGCGCCCGGCCGGGTCGCCGGGTTGCCCATCGCCAGCGCCACCGCCGCCAGGCACAGCAACGGCTGCACCACCACCAGCCACCCCCGCCGCCGGCCAAGCGCGCGAAACGGCGGCGACTGATCGAGCAGCGGCGACCACAGGAATTTCAGCGTATAGGCCAGCCCGATATTGGCGGTCAGCCCGATCACCCCCAGCGGCACGTCCCCCTCCGCCAGCCACTGCGTCAGCGTGAACCCGGACAGCGGCAACGGCAGCCCGGAGAGAAAGCCGAACGCCGCCATGAACCACAGCCGCGTATCGCCCCACCCGCGCCCAGCCAGACCGGCCATCAGGCCAGCGGCCCGCGATACAGCGCCTCATACGCGGCAACCATCGCCGCCTGATCGTATTCCTGCTCGGCGCGGGCACGATTGGCCGCACCCAGCCGGGCGCGCAAAGCGGGATCGTCGAGCAGCGCGCCCAGCGCGTCGCCCAGCGCAGCCGGATCGAGCCTTGTGAGGTATGTGGCATTCTCGGCCGCCACCATGGCGCGAATGTCGCCGACATCGGTCGCCGCCACCGGCAGCCCGGCGGCCATCGCCTCCAGCACCGCCATCGGCATCTGCTCGGTGTCCGATGACAGCGCGACGATATCGAAGCCAGGATACAGCGTCTGCGGCCGCGCGACGTAGCCGGTGAAGCGAACCCGGTCGGCAATGCCCAGTTCGCCGGCCAGCGCCTCCAACCCAGTGCGGGCCGGGCCGTCGCCGGCAATCACCAGCCGGGCCGGGCGGCTGGCGGCGGCGCGCTGAAAGGCATGCAGCAGCCGGCCGAGGTTCTTCTCCGGGCGGAGTGCCGCCACGGTGCCGATCACCGGAATCTCGCCCCGCGCCGGCGCTGCCGCGAAGGCGGCGAGGTCGATGCCGTTGGGGATGTAGCGCACCTGCGGCAGGCGCCAGATGCCAGTCGCGATGGCATGCAGCGTGCGCGACGGCACCACCACGATGGCCCGGCGCAGCAGCAGCCGGCGGGTCCAGACCCGGCGGCGAAGCTGGCGCTGGCCTTCCTCGGGGCCGAAACCGTCCTCGATATGGATATGCCGGATGCCGGCGAGGCGGGCGGCCGGCGCCCACTCGATGCTGCCCCAGTTATGCGTGACCAGCGCGTGTGGCCGCACCTGGCGCAGCAGGCGGGTGAAGCGGCGCACATTGCCCGCCATGTCGCCCTTGCGGATGCCGACCTCCGGGCGGCTCACCGACAGGCTGGCCGCGAGCCGTGCCGCGGCGGCGTGTTCGCCGTTCATGGCGATGATGGCGTGGCGGAAGCGGTCGCCCAGCTGGTTGGCGATGGTGGTGAAGCGCATCTGCGCGCCGCCCATCGCGAAGGTGGGAAACACGCTGAGCAGCAGCGGCGCGGGGGAGGTGGGCGGCAAGATCGACTCAGGCAGCCGCGCCGGCGAGCACCATCCCGGCCGGCTCGGCGCGGGGAGCGGCCTGGGTCAGGAAGCCGGCGAACACCAGCAACTGCCACAGCGCCTGGCTGTGGTCGGAGCGGCCGGATTCATGCGCCGCGATCATCGTCTCCAGCGCCGCCGGCTGGAACAGCCCGCTATCCAGCATCGCCGGGCCGAGCAGCGCCGCCCGCATCCGCGCCGTGCCGGCACGCAGCACCGGGCCCAGCGTGGCGGCGAAGCCCTGTTTGGGGCGGTAGAGGATCTCGCGCGGCAGCAACGGCTCCATCGCGCGCTTGAAGATGTATTTGCCCTCCTGGCCGCGCAGCTTCAAATCGGCGGGCAGGCCGAGGCCCCAGTCGACCAGGCGCGGCGCCAGCAGCGGCGCGCGCACCTCCAGCGAATGGGCCATCGAGGCGCGGTCGACCTTGGTGAGGATGTCGCCGGGCAGATAGGTGTTGATATCGGTGAACTGCGCCTGCACCAGCGGGTCGTCGCTGTTGGCGGCCTCCATCTGCTGTGCGATGCGGGCGCCGGGGTCGTAGCCCTCCAGCCGCGCCGCGAGGGCGGGGGAGAACAGCGCGCGGCGTTGCGCGTGATGCAGCTTGGTGACCATGCGGTAATAGCCCAGCGCGCTGTCCAGGCTCAGTTCGGTCAGCGTGTACTTCGCCCTGAGCCAGCGCGGCGCCCAGTCCAGCTTCGGGTAGATGCGCGCCAGCCCGCCCAGCGCGTGGCGGCGCAGGCCGGCCGGCAGCCAGGCGCGCACGCCCTCGGTCATGCGGTGCCATTGGTAGCGGCGGTAGCCGGCGAACACCTCGTCACCGCCATCGCCGGAGATCGCCACCTTGGCGTGGCGGGCGGCCAACGCGCAGACCGCGAAGGTCGGCACCGAGGAATGGTCGCCGAACGGCTCGCCATAGATGCGCGCCTGATCGGCGGCGGCGGCCAGGTAGTCGAGCGTGGTGGTGTCGCTGTGCTGCGCGGTGGCGTAGCGGGCGGCGACCTGCTCGGCGAAGCGGGTCTCGTCGGCGGGGCCGCCGAAGCCGATGGTGAAGGTGTCGAGCGGGCGGCTGCGCTGGCGGCTGGCCAGCGCCACCACCGCCGAGGAATCGACGCCGCCGGACAGGAAGGCGCCGAGCGGCACGTCCGAAACCAGCCGCTCGGCCACCGCGGCGGAAAGGCTGGTGGTGAGTTCGCGCACGGCCTCGGCCTCGCCGATCGGGTGCAGCGCGGTTTGTGGCGTCCAATAGCGGCGCGGCTGGCCGGGCCGGTCGCCGCGCTTCAGTTGCAGGTAATGGGCGGCCGGCAGCTTGCGGATGGCGCTGTAGATGGTCGCCGGGTCGGGCACGTAGCCGAAGGTGAAGTAGTCATCCACCGCCTGCTCGTCGAGCTTGCGCGACAGGCCGGGGATAGCGGCGAAGGTGGCGAGTTCGGAGCCGAACACCAGGCTGCCGTCCTGGGTCAGGGCGTAGTGCAGCGGTTTCTTGCCGACCCGGTCGCGGGCGAGGAACAGCGTCTCGCGGTTGCGGTCCCACAGCGCGAAGGCGAACATGCCGTCGATGTGCTGCAGGCAGTCCGGCCCCCATTGCTCCCAGGCGTGGATAATGACCTCGGTGTCGCATCGGGTGCGGAACACGTGGCCGGCGGCCTGCAGTTGCGGGGTCAGCGCCTGGAAATTGTAGATCATGCCGTTGAACACGATGACCACGCTGCGGTCTTCGTTGAACATCGGCTGCTCGCCGCCGGTGGGGTCGATGATCGCCAGCCGGCGATGGCCGAGGCCGACCCCCGGCTCGATGTGAAAGCCGTCGCCGTCCGGGCCGCGATGCGCCAGCGCGGTGGTCATCCGCCGCAGCAGCGCGGCGTCGACCGGCCGCCGATCCGCCTGATGAAATATGCCCGCCAGCCCACACATGGCTCTCTCCCGGCCCCGAGCCCGTGCATAGCGCATTCGTGGGGGGGCGGGGAAGCAAAGCCGCGTGACGTCAGCCGGGTTCCCGCCAGCCGCAGGCGGCCAGGGCATCGCGCATATGCGCCGGCGGTTCGGCCTGGGCGGTGAGCGGCGGGTCCAGCGGCAGGGCGATGGCGCGGGCCAGCAGGTGCAGCCGGCCGATGCCGTCGCCATAAATCGGATCGCCCAGCAGCGGGCAGCCGAGGCTGGCGGCATGCACGCGGACCTGGTGGGTGCGGCCGGTGCGCGGGCGCAGTTCCAGCCAGGCGATGCCCGGGCCGCGGCCCAGCACGCGCCATTCGGTGACCGCCGGCTGGCCGGTGGGGGAAATCACCATATGCCAGCCGGCCTTGGTGCTCTGCTTCAGCAGCGGGGCGTCGACCGTGCCGGACTCGGCCTGCGGCGCGCCTTTCACCACCGCCCAATAGGTCTTCTGCGCCAGGCCGCCGGCGAATGCCGCCTGGGCCGCGTGCAGCGCCGCCCGGCGCAGGGCGATGACCAGGCAGCCGGCGGTGTCGGCGTCCAGCCGGTGCGCCAGCCAGGGGCCGTCCTTGCGGCGGGAGAGCGCGGGGAAGCTGTCCTCGACGCTCGGCCCGCCGCGCGGGCCGGCATGCACCGGCAGGCCGGCGGGCTTGTCCAGCACGACGAAACGGGCATCGCGGAAGAGGATCGGCAGGTTCATGCGCGGAACAGGTTGACAGGCCGGCCGGCGCAGCGGAAGTCGCGCGGATGAAACCAGACACCATCTGCGGCATCAAACCGGTCGCGGCGCTGTTTCTCCGCCGCGCCAGCGAGGTGCAGCGGCTGTTCTACCTGCCGGCGATGCGCGAGGCGGTGGGGCCGTTCTGCGGCGAGCTGGCCAAGGCGCGGAAACCGTATCGCATGGTGGAGGCCGATGAACTGGAGAAGATCGCCGGCACGCCGCATCACGGCGGGGTGGTGGCGGTGGCGCGGGCACGGGTGCCGGTGATCCTCGACCCCACCCAGCCGCCACGCGAAAAGCTGCTGCTGGTGCTGGATGGCATCGCGAGCCCGCACGTGCTGGGGGCGATTGCCCGCGCGGCGGCGTTTTTCGGGGTGAAGTCGCTGCTGATCGGCGAGGGCCTCGGCCACGCCATGCCGTCCGACGCCGCCTATCGCGGCAGCGAGGGCGGGCTGGAATACCTCGACCTCTACCGCACCCGCGACCTGCCGCGCGCGCTGTCGCTGATGGAACCGCATTACCGCACCGTGGCGCTGAGCCATGCGCACGACGCGATGACGCTTTCCGACCTGCCACGCGACCGGCCGGTGGCGCTGGTGCTCGGGGCCGAGGAGCGCGGGGTGTCCGCTGCGGTGCTGGCGGTGTGCCGGCGGCAGGTGCGGATTGCCGGCGGCGGACGGGTGCAGAGTCTCAATCTGGCGCAGGAGCCTGCGATCGTGGTGCAGGCTCTAGTGAAGTAAGGTCTTCTTTTTGTGAACAAAAAGAAGCAAAAAAACTTTTTGTTCATTGGAGTGGATGAGGGGTCCGGACTCTTAAAGGATGAAGTTTTTTGCGCGCTTTTTTTCAAAAAAGCGCTGCTTCCTTACCCTGCCTTCAGCGTGGCGTTAAGCAATTTGCTTGGTAGAGGATGCCCGACGATCTGTTCGGCGAAGCGGGCGGCCTCGACCAGTTTTTCCAGGTCGATGCCGGTTTCGATGCCGAGTTGGCGGCAGAGGAACACCACTTCCTCGGTGCAGACGTTGCCGGCGGCACCTTTATGGCCGGCGAACGGGCAGCCGCCGAGGCCGCCGATTGCGGTGTCGAACAGGTCGACGCCTTCCAGCAGGGCGGCGTAGACGTTGGCGATGGCCAGCCCGCGGGTGTCGTGCAGGTGCAGCGCGATGCGCAGCTCCGGCCAGCGGGCGCGGACGCTGGCGACCAGGCGGCGAACCAGCTCGGGGTCGGCCCAGCCCATGGTGTCGGCCAGGTTGAGGGTGGCGAGGCGGCTGCCCTGCTCGGCGGCGATGTCGTGCAGTTGCTGGACGAAGTGCAGCACGCGGGGGATGGCGATCGGGCCTTCGAAGTTGCAGCCGAAGGCGGCCATGCTGGCGCCGTAGTCCACCGCGATGCCGTGCGCCTGGTAGAGGGCGGCGATCTTGCGCTGCATCTGGAAGTCCTCGGCCAGGGTGCGGCGCTGGTTGCGCAGCGCGAAGGTCTCGGACATCGCCAGGGTGATCTTGCCACGGATGTCGAGCACGCCGGCGGCGATGGCGCGCTTCAGGCCGGCGTCGTTGAGGTAGATGCCGTTATAGGCGACGCCGGGGCGGCGGGTGAGGCCGGCGCAGATCGCCTCGGCATCGGCCATCTGCGGCAC
>DATJEA010000601.1:0-1640 GCA_035497095.1 Acetobacteraceae bacterium
ACACCCGATGTGACGGCGAAGGCCGTGGCGCAGGTGCCGGACGCGCAAGCCGATGCGGCGCAAGACGGCGGCGAAGACGCTGCGATCGTCCCGGTGGAAACGCCCGGGATTCTGGCGGCGCTGCCGCAAACGCCGGAAAATCCGCAAACCGCGACAGCGGAAAAGCCGCAAGCCGCGACGCCGCCGGAAAAGAAAGACGACAAGGACCCGCAGGCCGCGCCCGCCGTCAACGACAATGACGTCCTGGTGCAGCCGCCGCTGACCGCGATGCTGCTGGCGCAGCCTGTCGCTGCCGCGCCGTCGCCGCCACAACCCGCCGCCGCCGCACCGTCGTCGCTGCAGCCTGTCGCTGCCGTGCCGTCGCCGCCGCAGCCCGCCGCCGCCGTTCCGTCGCCGCCGCAACCCGCCGCCGCCGCACCGTCGCCGCCACAACCCGCCGCTGCCGCCCCGACCGCCGCCGCGCCCAAGGCGGACGCGGCGCCGCCGCTCGCCACCGGCAACGCCACGCCTCCCAATGCCGGCGCCAATATCCCGCAGCCGCAGCCCGCTGCAGCGCAGTCGAAAGATGCCACCGGTGAAGCGGCGGACGCTGCCGTGGCACAACAGGCCGCAGCGGCCCCGGACGCCGCAGGCGCCAAAGCCAAGCCTGCCGACCTCAAGAAAGCGCTGGATGACGTGAAGTCCGCGACGGTGAAGACCGCGTCCGCCAAGGCGGCGGACGGCACCACACCGGCACCGAACGCGGCACCGGCACACACCGACACCCATGCCGATGCCAATACCGACAGCGGCCAGGCCGATACGCGCGCCGCCGATGCGGCGGCACAGCCGCCCACGCCTGCCGCGGCGCCCGCCAATGCCGCCCCGCAGCCCGGCATCATGCCCGTGGTCGCGGCACCGCCACCCGCGCACACCGCCGCCGCCCAGACCCTGGCGCCCATGCCGCAGCCCGCGCTGCTCATGCCGCAGTACACCCCGAACATGCCCACGCCCAACATGAACGGCCTGGCGGTGGACATCGCCGCCAAGTCGCTGGGCGGCACCAAGCAGTTCGACATCCGCCTCGATCCGCCCGAACTGGGCCGGGTGGAAGTACGCCTCTCCATCGATGCCACCGGCAAGGCGCAGGCGCATTTGACCGCCGACCAGCCCCAGACGCTGGACCTGCTGCAGAAGGATGCCTCCACCCTGACCCGCGCCCTGCGCGACGCCGGCCTGAACGTGAACCAGGACGGACTGAATTTCTCGCTGCGCAGCCAGCAGCAACAGGCCGGCAACGAACGCCAGCATCGCCCGTCGGGCGGGCGCGCCGTCCGCAGCAGCTTCGCCGCGCCCGCATCCCTGCAACCCGTTGCCGCCGCCGCCGCCAGTTCCGGCAGAAGCGGCCGCGGCCTCCTCGACATCAAGGTGTAACCGCCATGACCACGCCCGTTTCCGGCAGCAGCAACAATCCCGCCAGCACCAGCACCGGCGGCAACGCCATGGCGCAGCTGTCGAGCAATTTCTCGACCTTCCTGACGCTTCTGACGTCGCAGCTGAAGAACCAGGACCCCACCTCGCCGATGGATTCCAACCAGTTCACCCAGCAGCTGGTGATGTACAGCCAGGTCGAACAGCAGATCGACACCAACAGCAACCTC
>DATJEA010000602.1:0-4064 GCA_035497095.1 Acetobacteraceae bacterium
TTGGCGCGGCGCAAGATCGTGCTGCGCGACCGGGTGCAGCCCTGGGTGGAGGCGCTGCTGGCCGTCGCCATGTTCAGCATGGCAATCGCCGACCAGATCCCGCTGCTGGCGCCACTCGCCGGGGTGGCGGCGCTGCTGGCCGCCGCGCTGGCCGGCTTCCGGCTGCTGCGCTGGCGCGGCTGGCTGGTGTGGCGGGTGTTCGACCTGGCGGCGCTGCATCTGGCCTATGCCTGGCTGGTGGCCGGCCTCGCGCTGAAGGGGGCGGCCGGGCTGCTGCCGTGGTTCCCGGCGATGGCCGGCATCCATGCGATCGGCATCGGCGCGCTCGGCATCCTCACGGTGACGATGATGTTGCGCACCAATGAAACGCGGCGGCGGTCGGCGGCCATGCCGGGCCGACGGATCGCCGGCATCGCGCTGCTGCTGACCCTGGCCGGCCTGCTGCGCATCGAGGCGGCGTTCAGTGGCGACCAGCACGACATCTGGGCGGCGGCCGGGTTCTGGGCGGCGGCGATGCTGGTGGCGGCGAGCTGCTATCGCATCCGCGGCTGAACCTGACCACGGTCTCCCGATCGCGCGGCTTGCGCTGCCGCCGGCGCTCTCGGCCCGCGCTCTTGCCAGCAGGCGAACAGGTGCGACAGGTTGGCGATGCGCGAGGCGCCGCGCAACCGGCGCGCAACACGGGGGAGACCGGACATGGCCAGAAAGATGCTCGAAGGCAAGGTGGCGGTGGTGAGCGGCGGCGGACGCGGCATCGGCCGGGCGATCGCCATGGTGATGGCCGAGAACGGCGCCATGGTGGTGGTGAACGACGTCGGCGCCGGGCTGGACGGCCAGGGCCACGACGACACCCCGGCGCAGCAGGTGGTGCGCGAGATCGAGGCGCTGCACGGCCAGGGCCAGGCGGTGGCCAGCGGCGACAGCGTGGCCGGATGGGACAGCGCCCAGCGCATCGTCCAGACCGCGATCGACCGCTTCGGCCGCATCGACATCGTGGTGAACAACGCCGGCATATTGCGCGACACCATCTTCCACCGCATGACGCCGGAGGAATTCGACGCCGTGGTGAAGGTGCATCTCTACGGCGCGTTCTACATGAGCCGCGCCGCGATCCCCTTCTTCCGCGCCCAGCAGAGCGGCGCCTTCGTGCACATGACCTCCACCTCCGGGCTGATCGGCAGCATCGGCCAGGTCAACTACGCCGCCGCCAAGCTCGGCATCGCCGGGCTGTCGCGCGCCATCGCCGGCGATGCGGCGCGCTACCAGGTGCGCTCCAACTGCATCGCGCCGCACGCCTTCAGCCGGATGATCGAGAGCGTGCCGGGGCAGACCGAGGAACAGATGCAGGCGCGGGCGGCCAAGACCCGGCCGGACCAGGTGGCGCAACTGGCGGCCTACCTGGCCAGCGACGCGGCTTCCGGCATCACCGGGCAGATTTTCGGCGCTCGCGGCAACGAGATCTACCTGTACAGCCAGCCCCGCCCGATCCGCACCATGCACCGCAGCGAGGGCTGGACGGTGGAGAGCATGGCCGACACCCTGGGCCCCGCGTTCAAAGCCAGCCTGACGCCGCTGGAGCGGACGCGGGACGTGTATTCCTGGGATCCCATATGAACCGTCACATGGCGACAGGAGAGAAAAAAGGTATGGGGCATGATGGTTATGTTTCATAACCATGCTTCGCCGGCCCGGCGCCGCGATCGCCGCCGCCACCCATGACCGATCCAGGCGAAGCCGGCCTCACGCCGGAACAGGCGGTGGACCGGCTGGAGGCGATCCATGCCGCCGCGGTGCAGGCGCAGTCCGCGGCGCTGGCGCGGTTCGCCGCCGGCGGCCCGCCGCCCTCGGAGCAGGAGCGCCGCGGCTTCCGCTACCCCGAGTTGCGGCTGACCTGGGAGCCGACCGGGCCGGTGCGCTTCACCCGGCGGGCCTGGGCCAAGTTCCAGACCCCCGGCGTCTACGCCAGCACCATCACCCAGCCGGGCTTCTTCCGCCGCTATTTGCTGGAACAGCTCCGCCCGCTGGTCGCCGAATACGCCGCCCGCATCGAGGTGCGGGCGAGCGAGCAGGAGATCCCCTATCCTTACGTGCTGGAGCGCGGCGACGAGTTCAGCGGCGGCGTGACCACGCCGGCCGAACTGGCGCGGCATTTCCCCACCCCGCTGCTGGCGATGGTCGGCGACGAGGTGCCGGACGGGCTATGGGACTTCGCCCCCGGCCAGCCGCGCCCGCTGGCGCTGTTCGACGCGATGCGGGTGGATTATTCGCTGCGCCGCCTGCTGCACTACACCGGCAGCGACTGGCGCTGCACCCAGCCGTGGATTCTGCTGACCAACTACCAGCGCTATATCGACCAGTTCGTCGAATGGGCACTGGCCGAACTGGCCGATCCGGCCAGCCCATATGACCGGCTGACCGCCCCCGGCCCGACCATCGCCCGCCGTGGCGACGAGCCCTCCGAGGCGGCGGCGCGGATTGCCGCGGCGCCCTGGCACCGCTTCCAGATGCCGGCCTATCACCTGTCGCGCGGCGATGGGGAAGGACGAGGGGGGGAAGGCGGGGTGACCATCGTCAATATCGGCGTCGGCCCGTCCAACGCCAAAACCATCACCGACCATCTGGCGGTGCTGCGGCCGCATTGCTGGCTGATGATCGGCCATTGCGGCGGGCTGCGGCAGTCCCAGGCGATCGGCGACTATGTGCTGGCGCATGGCTATCTGCGGCGCGACAAGATCCTCGACGAATTGGTGCCGCCGGAGGTGCCGGTGCCGGCGCTGGCCGAGGTGCAGGTGGCGTTGCAGGAGGCGGCGGCGCTGGTCACCGGCGAACGCGGCGACGCGCTGAAGCAGCGGCTGCGCACCGGCACCGTGGTCTCCTACGACGACCGCAACTGGGAGCTGCGCTGGTCCAAGGAGCGGCGGCGGATCAACCTGTCGCGCGCCATCGCGGTGGACATGGAGAGCGGCACGCTGGCCGCCCAGGGCTATCGCCTGCGGGTGCCGTATGGCACGCTGCTCTGCGTCTCGGACAAGCCGCTGCACGGCGAGATCAAGCTGCCCGGCTCGGCCGGCGCGTTCTACCAGCGGGCGGTCAGCGAGCATCTGCGCATCGGCATTACCGCACTCGGCCTGCTGCGCGACGGGCCAGGCGTGCTGCACTCGCGCAAGCTGCGCAGCTTCGACGAGCCGCCGTTCCGCTAGCGGGCACCCCGCGGGAGGAGTTGGCCATGACCGACAAGCCGAACTTCGTGATGATCCTCGACGAGCCGCCCGAGCCGGAGCCGCCGCCCGGCCCCGGCAAGCTGGCGCTGCTGCGGCAGGCCGCCGACCGGCTGTCGAGCGCGGTGGCCGCCTTGTTCACCAACCTGCCGGCGCCCTTCCGCCATGCCGAGCCGCCGGCCGAGACCGAGGCGCCGCGGCGGCCGCGGCTGGTGTTCGCGGTGGACGCCACCGCCTCGCGCGAGCCGGCCTGGGCCGCCGCACGGCAGGCCACCGACGCGCTGGTGCAGGCGCTGCCCGGTGAACTCGACGTGGCGCTGGCGGTGCATGGCGGCTCGCGGGTGCATATCTTCACCGGCTTCACCGACAATCCCGCGACGCTGCGCGACCGCGCCGCCGGCGTCACCTGCCAGGCCGGGATGACCCGGCTGCTGCCGATCCTGTCGGCCAGCCTGAAGCGGCCTGGGGTGCGGGTGGTGGTCTATATCGGCGACGTGTTCGAGGAAAACCTCACCCAGGGCCGCCGGCTGGCCGATGCGATGGCGAGCAACGGCACCAGGCTGATCGTGCTGCACGACACCGCCGACCCGGCGGCGCGGCGCGATGCCGAGCTGTTCTGGGATCTCGCCAAACGCACCGGCGGCTGCGTGCTGCCGTTCGACGCCAGCGCCCCCGGCCGGCTGCGCGACCAACTCGGCGCGGTGGCCGCCTATGCGGTTGGCGGCGAGGAATTGCTGGAGGCGCGGCGCGACGAGCTGCCCGGCGCGGTGGCGCTGCTGGAACAGCTCGACCGGCAGCGGTGAGTCCCGGCGCTCAGAGCCGCGTCACCAGCAGCCACACCAGCAG